>VAYC01000222.1 GCA_005885025.1 Actinomycetota bacterium
ATGACGTGCCAGATCTCGTGGTAGCCGAACACTGCCGGGGACGGGTCGGGCCGCCGGCGGAGCAATACGACCGCGCCTGTCGTGTACAGGATCCCTCCAGCGAACAGCAGGATGGTGGCGGGGAGAGGCACCCCGCCGACGAACTGCGGCATGGCGACGATGGCCAGCCACCCCAGGGTCACGTAGAGCGTTCCGGTGACCGCTCGCAGGCCCCGCAGCGGCAGATGCTTGAGGGCGATGCCGATGGCCGCGCCCGTCCAGACCAGGGACAGGATCGCCGCCTGGAGCGCTCCGTGCAGAGCGAGGACGCTGAATGGCGTATACGTCCCGGCGATCAGCACGAAGATCATCGAGTGGTCCAGCCGCTGCATCCTGCCCAGCGCCTGCGGAGACCACGGAAAACGATGGTAGGACGCGCTGGTCCCGAGCATGGCGGCCAGAGAGATGGCGTAGACGGCAGTAGAGGCTCGGGCGGCCGGAGTCCGTCCCAACGCGACGAGCAACGTCCCCGCCGGGATCGACACGATGAACGCGACCTGGTGGATCCGGCCCCGTAGCCTCGGCTTGACCGACGAGGAGTCCGGTGAGGCGACGCGCTCCATCACGGCGTGAGTTCGGTGATCCCGCGCCAGGCCAGGCGGACGAGGACGTCCACGGCTTCCAGGCGCTTGGCTGAGTGGCCGCCCGGCTCGCGCTGGGCCACCGTCTCGACCATCCCGATCAGCGCCAGGGCCACGATCTCGGCACGCTCGCGATCGAGCCTTCCGCTCGACTCGCGAACGATCAGGTCGGCCACCTCGGACAAGATCTGGTCACGGACCTGAGCCACGCGCAGGCGGAACTCGTCCTCGGCGCCCACGGTCTCCTGCATGAGCAGCCGGAACCCTTCGGCGTGCTCGTCGACGAAGTCGAAATAGGCCTGGAAGGAAGCCCGGATCCGCTCACGGTTTCCGATCGGGGCCACCAGGGCCTTGCGGACCTCCTCATGCAGAACGGCGAGGTCCGCGTCGATCAGGGCGAGGTAGAGCTCCTTCTTCGAAGGGAAGTGGTCGTACAGGATGGGCTTGGTGACGCCGGCCTCCTTGGCCACCGTCTCCATGGAGACCGCGTGGAAGCCCGAGGTGCCGAAGACCCGCCTTGCCACCTCCAGAAGCTGGGCCCGCCGCTCGGGGGCGCGCATCCGGCGCCGGGCCGTTCCCGTTCCCTGTTGGGTTCGCGCCACGTGAGGTATTATTACCGACGGGTAACCTACCGATAAGTAACTTACCGAGGATCACGACAGCCCATGGATTTCCAGCTCTCCGAGGATCATCTGACCACCCAGAAATGGGTGCACGAGTTCGCCGAGAGGGAGATCCGGCCGGTCGCCCCCGCTTACGACGAGGCCGAGGAGTTCCCGTGGCCGGTGCTGAAGAAGGCGGCGGAGATCGGCCTGTACGGCCTCGAGTTCTACATGGAGACCCTGGCCGCCGATCCGACCGGACTCATGTTCCCCATCTGCCTCGAGGAGACATGCTGGGGCTGCGCGGGGATCTCCCTCGGGATCTGGGGCTCCGGTCTTCCGCTGGCCACCCTCGCGTACTCGGGGACCCAGGAGCAGCTCACGACGTGGGCTCCGCTCATGTTCGGGACGGTCGACGATCCGAAGATCGGAGCCCTGTGCGTGACCGAGCCCAACGCCGGGTCGGACGTGTCGGCCCTGCGAACGATGGCTCGACGCGACGGAGACTCGTGGGTGCTCAACGGACAGAAGATCTTCACCACCAACGGCGGCATCGCCAGCGTCCACGTCGTCGTGGCGACCGTCGACCATGACCTGGGGCATCCCGGCCAGGCCGCCTTCATCGTGGGGCCTGGTACCCCGGGCCTGCGTCAGGGAAAGAAGGAGCGGAAGCTCGGCATTCGGGCCTCCCACACCGCCGAGGTCCTCCTCGAGGACTGCCGCATCCCGCTCGAAAACGTGGTGGGAGGAGTGGACAAGCTCGAGGCCAAGATGGAACGCGCCAGGGCAAAGGGCCCGCCGGGCCGCTCGGACGCGCTCAAGACCTTCGAGGTGACCCGGCCGTCGGTAGCGGCTCAGGCGGTGGGGATCGCCAGGGCGGCCTTCGAGTTCGCGCGCGACTACGCGAAGGACCGGACCGCGTTCGGGCGGCCGATCATCGAGAACCAGGGGATCGCCTTCAAGCTCGCCGACATGGCATTGGAGATCGACGCCGCCCGGCTCCTCACCTACCGTGCGGCGTGGTTGTCGCGCAACGGCACGTTCGAACATGCGGAGGGCTCCATGTCGAAGCTGAAGGCCGGCGAGACCGCCGTGTGGGTGACCGAGCAGGCCATCCAGATCCTGGGGGGCTACGGCTACATCAAGGACTTCCCGGTGGAGAAGTGGTACCGGGACGCGAAGATCTACACGATCTTCGAGGGAACCTCGGAGATCCAGCGCATCGTGATCAGCAGGGCCTTGGCGCGCTGAGGGACCCCGCCGGTCCTTCTCAGGTTCCCTTCGATCCGGTCCGCCGATCGCTTCGAGGTCCGGTCGCCCTCCGCGCCGCCGCGCGGCGCTTGGCCACGCCGCCGGCGCCGGACGGTGCCGGTGAGGCGGCCGGAGGGCCGTTCAACGCGGCCGGGACGTTCGCTTGGGTCTCCACAACGAGGCGGAAGACGTCGGGCCGCGAATAGTGACCGACCGGGTCGAACTTGTACCGGACCGCTCTGGCGTGGGCCGGGTCGATCTCGGCGTAGACGATGCCTTCCTGGCCGATCAGAGGGCCGGCCAGGATCTCGCCCTCTGGACCCACGATCGCCGAGTTGCCCTTCGACATCCAGTCGTCCTCGCCGCCCCACAGGCGGTCCCGGCCCGGCACGTCGTCGGGAACATCCGAGCCTCGCAAGCACGGTGTGACGCCGATCACGTACACGCGCCCCTCTTTGGCGATGTGGCGGAGCGTCGCGACCCACACGTCGCTGTTGTCCCACGTCGGCGCACACCACACGTCGATGCCCTGCGCGTACATCGCGTAGCGCGCGAGCGGCATGTAGTTCTCCCAGCACGTCAGCCCTCCCAGCCGGCCGAAGGGGGTGTCGAAGGAGACCAGCGTGGAGCCGTCGCCGTATCCCCACACCAGGCGCTCGCCGCCGGTCGGCATGAGCTTGCGGTGCTTGCCCAGCAGTGATCCGTCCGGGGCGAAGTAGAGCTGGGTGTTGTAGACGGTCCCGCCGTTCCGGTCGCGTTCGTTGATCCCCATGGACAGGTACGCCCGCGCCCGCCTGGCCGCCCGCCCCAGGGTGTCGGTGACCGGCGAGGGGACTTCGACGGCGTTCTCGAGGAGGCGGCCGTACAGCTCTCCCGAAGCCTCGTCCCACACTCCGGCCCGCCATACCCAGTCGGGGTAGGTGGGGATGAACGTCTCTGGAAAGACGATCAGCCCGGCGCCGTTCGCCGCGGCCTCGGCGATCAGGCGGACCGACTTCTCGACGGTCGCTTCACGGTCGAGGAAGACGGGCGTGGCCTGCACCGCGGCGGCGATCACCTTCTCCATGGCGCTCCTCTCTTGGCCGGCCCCGAGAATAGTCCCAGCTTCAGCCGCGGGCCGCGCCCAGTGTCTCCGGCCGCAGCTCACCATCGAGCCTGCCCCCCAGTTCGGCGGCCAGGTCGAGGAGGGCGTCTACGTCCTGGGCCTCGGTCCGGAAGTTCACGATGCACGCACGCAGCACGAACCGGCCGCTCAGCACGGCGTTCGAGCAGAACGCCCTGCCGTCGAGCTGGATGTCGGTCATCAGTCGCTCGTTCAACCGGTTCAGGTAGTCCTCCCGCCCCGGCCCTTCGGGGAGGCCCGGCGGGACGTACCGGAAGCAGCAGATGGAGAGCCCGACCGGTACCGCCAGCTCGAGCTCGGGCCGCTCCTCCACTCTGGCGCCCATGTATCGAGCCAGGGCAGCGTCGTGCGAGATGCGCCGTGCGTACGCTTGGCGCCCGTGCGCCAGCAGTGAGACCCAAACCT
>VAYC01000223.1 GCA_005885025.1 Actinomycetota bacterium
CCGAAGCCGGCCGCATGGCCGGGTCCTTGGCCAGCGCCCGCCGGCACGCGTCAACGACGTGTGGGGGGACATCGCGCGTCAAGCCATCAAGCGGAGGCGGCTCCCTATTCACGTGCTGGGCCGCGACCCCGACCGGGGTGTCGCCCGTGAAGGGCGGCCGTCCGGCGAGCATCTCGTACAGGACCACTCCCAGCGAGTACACGTCCGATGCAGGGGTGGGCGGTTCGCCCGTGGCCTGTTCCGGCGAGAGGTAGGTGGCCGTTCCCATCCGGGCACCGGTCGCCGTGAGCGGAGCGCCTGCCGCGGCCGCGATCCCGAAGTCCAGCACCTTGACCTGGCCGGAGTCGGTCAGCATGACGTTGCCCGGTTTGACGTCGCGGTGGACGAGGCCCGCGTCGTGGGCGACCTGGAGGGCGGAGGCGATTCCCTCGGTGATGCGAACGGCCTCGGCGGGATCGAGTGGGCCCGCTCTGGCCAACCGATCAGACAGCGGTTCGCCGTCGACCAGCTCCATCACGATGAACTGGTGTCCGTCGTCCTCGCCGTAGTCGAAGACGCTGGCGATGTTGGGATGGGACAAAGGCGCGGCGGCCTGGGCCTCCCTCCGGAACCGGTCGGCAAAGCGCCGGTCCGCGGAGAGCGCGTCAGAGAGGAGTTTCACCGCGACCCGACGGTGCAGGACCGTGTCCTCCGCCTCCCACACGGACCCCATGCCCCCCACCGCGATGCGCTTGACCAGCCGGTACCGCTGGCCCAGCTCGACGTCCGTGTGGACTTCTGCCATCGCTCCTGCCTCTCTACCCTCGCAGCGCGGCTTGGATGACGGCCTTGGCGATCGGCGCGGCCACGGCCCCGCCGGTCGCGTCGCTTCCCAGGTCCCCGCCGTTCAGCACCACGACCGCCACGACGATCCTGGGGTTCTGAGCGGGGGCGAAGGATACAAACCAGGCGTGGGGCTTGCCGCTCGGGGTCTCCGCCGTCCCCGTCTTCCCCGCGACCTGGATGCCCGGGATCTGCGCTGCGGTGCCGGTTCCCGCGTTGACGACGCTCACCATCATCGCGGTGAGCTCCGCCGATGTCCTCGCCGAGATGGGCTGGCCGAACACCGAGGGCTTGATCTCCTTCACGAGCCGACCGTCGGCGTCCCTGATCTCCTTGACCACGTGGGGCTCCATCTCCACGCCGCCGTTGGCGATGGCCGCTCCAACCAATGCCATCTGCATCGGATTGGCCTGGACATCCTGCTGGCCGATGGCGGAGGTGGCCACGAAGGAGGACGCGCCGGCGAACGCGCTGACCGGCGGGATGCTTCCCTCCGCGAAGGGCAACTCGTAGGGTACGTTCTGGTCGAACCCGAACTTCTCTGCCTGTTCCACGAGCTTGGCCGCCCCGAGCCTCAGCCCGATCTCACCGAACACCACGTTGCAGGAGACGGTGAGCGCCTGGGCAAGGGTCAGCGTGGGGGCACCTCCGAGGCAATGCTCGCCCCCGAAGTTGTGGAGCAGGGCGGTGCTGTTCGGGAGGCGGAGGGCCGGCGGATTCGGGAACGTCGTGCTGGGCCGCATGCCGTTCTCCAGGGCTGCCGAGGCCGTCACCAGCTTGAAGGTCGAGCCCGGGGGGAACAGTTCCTGGCTGGCCCGCGACAGGAGGGGCTTTCCAGGCGCTCGCAACAGGGCGCGCCGAGCCTGGCGGACCACCGTCGCATCGTGCGAGGCGAGCGGGTTGGGGTCGTACGAGGGATTGGCCACCATGGCCAGCACCTCGCCGGTACCGGGGTCCAGGGCGACCACGCCACCGGGGAGCGATCCGAGCGCGCGGCTGGCGACCTGTTGCAACCTGGCGTTGATCGTGGTGACCACGGTCGCCCCGCGCTTGGGCCGGCCCAGGATCTCGTCCACCAGGTTCTGCGGGAGCAGTTCGGGCGCCCGCCCCGCCAGGTAGTCGTTCTCGGCCGCTTCCAGCCCGTACCGCCCGAACACGATCGAGTAGTACCCGGTGACGTCGGCGTAGAGCGGCCCGTTCGGGTACACGCGGAGGTACTTGAACTTGCCCTGGGTGGCTCGGCTGCGGGCCAAGACGGTCTTTCCGTCTCGGGCCAAGATGTCGCCCCGATCGACGGCATACTCCTGGAGGAGCAGCCGCTGGTTGGCCGGGTTGTTGGCGTACCGGCTCGAGGCGAACACCTGCAGGTAGTTGGCCTGCGCGAACAGCACGACGAAGAGTGCCAGGAAGGCGAGGGCCAGGCGGCGGATCTGCCGATCCATCATGCGGGCTCACCCCTGGGCGTCCGCACGGTGGGTTCGCTCTCTCCCCGATCGGTCGCTCTGGGCCGCCCCCGCGCTCGCGTGGCGGCGTGGGCCGGGGGAGGCGCGGAGACACGGATGAGGAGCGCCAGCAGGACGAAGTTCGCCACCAGGCTGGATCCTCCGTATGAGACGAAGGGCAGGGTGATCCCGGTGAGCGGGATCAGACGGGTGACCCCGCCCACGATGATGAACGTCTGGAGGGCCACCGCGCTCGTGAGGCCCGCGCCCAGAAGCTTGCTGAAGCCGTCCTCCCTGGCCAGGGCGCCCCGGAATCCGCGTCCGATCAGCACGACGTACAGCAGCAACAACGCGGTCACGCCGAAGAGCCCGAGCTCCTCGCCGAAGGCCGCGAAGATGAAGTCGGTCCAGACCGACGGGATGAGGTCGGGGTGGCCCTGCCCGAGCCCCGTTCCCACGATCCCACCGGTGGCCATGGCGAACTGCGCCTGAGCCACCTGATAGCCGTCCGTGTGGATGTGCTGGGGGTCCAGGGCATGCAGATAGATGGTGACCCGGTCCTGGACGTGCGCGAACGCGGAGTAGCCGATGAACGCGCCGATGGCGAACAGCACGACCCCGAGGACCAGGTACGAGGCCCTGCCGGTGGCGGTCCACAGCATCACCGTGAAGATCCCGAAGAACAGCATCGACGAGCCGAGGTCCTTCTCCAGGAACAGGACCGCCAGGGAGATGGCCCACGCCACGAGCAGCGGGCCCATGTACCTGAGCTCGGGGAAGTGGAACGGACCGAGGCGCCTGGTGGCCATGGCCAGCAGCTCCTTCTTCGCGTTCAGGAAGGAGGCCAGGAAGACCACGAGCAGGACCTTGCTGATCTCGGCGGGCTCGAACACGATCGGTCCGACCCCGACCCACAGGCGCGCCCCGTTGATGGTCCGGCCGATCCCCGGCGCGATCGGCAGGAGCAGGAACGCCACCCCTGCAAGACCGATCGTGTAGGTGTAGCCGTCGAGCACCCGGTGGTCCCGGATCACGAACAGGGTGAGGGCGAACAGCCCGATCCCGAGCATCAGCCAGCCGAACTGGTCGCCCGCCCGGCCTGGGTCGAGGCGGTAGATCATCGCGTAGCCCAGGCCGGAGAGGACCGCGGCGGTCGGCAACAACACGGGGTCGGCGCCGGGCGCGAGCCGGACCACCACGAAGTGGGCGATCAGGAAGGCCGCCGAGATGGCGGCCACGAACGCCGCGATGTCGGGGGGAGCCTTGCCCGTCTCTCCCAGGACGACGAGCACGTAGGCCCCGACCGACAGGATCACCGCCAGGATGGTCAGGGCGAGCTGCGTCCCACGTTCGGGGTGGGCTCGCAGGGTCGGGGCAGCTTGCATCAGCCAGCTCCTCCCGCGGAAGCTTCCTGCACGTCCTGGCGGATCCGAGCCACGATCACCTGGGCCTGTTCGAAGCTGTCGGCCGTGACCCCGTCCTCCAGGTTGCGCCAGAACTGGAGACGCTTTGCCTGCGCGGAGTCGATGTCGGTGGTCTCCTGGACGTGCGCGAGCTTGAACCCCAGGACGGTTGCGGGGATCCATCGGCGTCGCCCACGTACCACTGGCGGTCGATGTAGATGCGGGCCCCGACGAGCCCGGCCACCGCCACTGCCGCCGCTACCGCTGCCCAGATCGGCCAGCGTCGCCGCGGGACCGTCCCTCGCGCGGGGGCTCCGTCGTCTCGCTGGACCGATGTCGCGGTGGTGGCCTCGTCCGCTTGCTCGGCGGTGGTGGTTTGGGAGCCACCGGAGACGAGCCCGGTCTTCGCGCCCCCCGACGTCGTCGCCGCCTGGTCCGGGACGAAGTCGACCACGATCACCGTGATGTTGTCGTCGCCGCCGGCACGGTTCGCCGCATCGATCAGGCGCTCGCACGCGGCCTGTGGTTCGGCTTCGCCCTCCAGGATCTCCTGGATGCGGTCGCGCCCCACCATGCTGGTGAGGCCGTCGGTGCACAGCAGCACTCGGTCGCCCTCCTGCACGTCAAGGGTCAGCTGGTCGATGGGGATGTCCACGTCCACCCCGAGGGCCCGCGTCAGGACGCTCCGCTGCGGGTGGTGGGCGGCCTCTTCCTCGGTGAGCTTCCCTTCCCGAACCATGCGCTGGACCAGCGTGTGGTCCTCGGTCAGCTGCTGCAAGGTACCGTCGCGAAGCCGATAGGCGCGGGAGTCTCCGACGTGCACCACATGGGCCTTTCCGTCCGCGGTCAGAAGCGCGGTGACCGTGGTTCCCATTCCCCGGAGGTCCTTGTCGGTCTCGCCTCGCTCCAGGACGCGGTGGTTCGCTTCCTTGATCTGTTCGACGAGGTGCTCCAGGTCCTCCTGTTTGGGCGCTGCCGCGGCGGCGTCGATCGTCTGAAGGGCCAGCGAGGACGCCACGTCCCCGCCCTTGTGACCGCCCATCCCGTCGGCTACCGCGAACAGCGGCTCCTTCACCAGGTAGGAGTCTTCGTTGCGAACCCGAGCCCGCCCGATGTCGCTTCGGGCTCCGACGCGTACCTTCATCGGCGAAGCTCCAGCGTCGTCTTGCCGATCTTGACCCGGTCGCCGGCCCTGAGCTCGGCGGGAGAGGTGACGCGCTTCTGGTTCAGGTAGGTGCCGTTGGTGGAGCCGAGGTCCTCGACGTACCAGCCGCTGTCGTGCCGGTAGATCCGGGCGTGGAACGACGACACGTACGTGTCGGGCAGCTTGATCTGGCAGGCGTCGGCCCGCCCGATCTGGAGCGTGCCGTCCAGCGACATCGACTTCACCTTGCTCCCGCGCTCATCGATGATGGCCAGGGTGCGAGGGGCTTTGGCGCCGGCCTTCCGGGCGCCCGCCGAACCACGCGGCGAGGGCGAGGGGCCCCGGGCGGGCCCGCCCCGCAATCCCACCACCGCGGCATGCAGGGCCCGGTACACGAAGAAATAGAGGAGGGCAAGGAAGAGGACCTTCAGGACGGTCAGGACGAAGGGAGGCATGCTACCTCCTCCGGAACTCGAGGACCGTCCTTCCGATCGTGATGCGGTCTCCCTCCTCGAGCGTGCGTTCCCCGACGGTCGATTCGTTCACCATCGTCCCGTTCGTCGAACCAAGATCCGCGATCACGAACTCGCCGTCCTGCCGGCGGACCTCGGCGTGACGGCGGCTCGCCCCCGGATCGTCGAGGACGATGTCCGACTCGGCGAGCCTTCCGATGATTACCCGGTCCTTGCTCAGCCGGAACGCCTTGGAAGGCTTGCCTTCATCGAGCAAGATCAGCTCGGCGTCCAGGGCATCGGGCGGGGACGCGTCGGCCGGGGGGCCGGACTGGCCGGTGCCGGGATCTTCTACCAGGAGCGGACGGCAGTGGAAGTCGCCCGGCTTGAGCGAGGGATCGGTCTCGATCTGCACCTCCGGCGGCCCCACCAGCGCCCACCCGCGTTCGCGGGCTCCCTCCCGGACAACCTGCTCGAGCTCGCGGCGGAGGGACCGCTCTGCCTGGCCGAACCGCTCGCGGTCAGGCTCGGAGAGGAAGAAGACGTAGCGGTTGGGAACCCACACCTCGCGGACTCCGACGGACTTGTTGGCGTCCATCTCTTTGAGGATGCGGGTGGCCAGCTCGACCGGTTGGAGCCCGCCCCGAAAGGCCTTGGTGAAGAGGCCTTCGATGGCGCCTCCCAGCCGTCGCTCGAACTCGTTGAGGATGCTCAATTGGCGTGATATCCAGGAGATTCGGGGGGCTCGTCGGGGATTATATCCAGGGGTGGTTGCTCTACTCCCGCGAGACGAATCCGCTGATCGGAGCGCTGGGGAGTGCTGTTACCATCGCTGGTGCCGGGCGAGTGGCGGAATTGGCAGACGCGCAGGATTCAGGTTCCTGTCCGGGCAACCGGGTGGAGGTTCAAGTCCTCTCTCGCCCACGCTTGCGTTCGCCGGCGGTCACCTACGATGTCCACGTGGGAAAGGTTCTGTCCAAGGAGCAGCTCGAGGCCGCGCACTGCTGGGAGGCAGACGACCGCGTGCCGCAGCGACCGGAGATGACGGAGTTTCGTCGACGGCTTCGTTACCACCAGTCGCAGTGGCGTGAGGCTCAGGGACACCCGATCGGTTCGCAGCCGATCGCGCCGAAGTCGGGCGGCGGAGCTGTGCGGCTCGTCGGGAGTCGCCTCCCGCTCGCCTACGGCCGAGAGACCGGCGCGAACTTCCTCACCGCAGGCGCGCTCGACGCGGCGAAGGCTCGAACCTCGGCCAAGGAACCTCATCAGAGTTTCGATCAGCAGCGGCTGTGGGCCGACCTCCTGTGGTCGACGACGATGGCCTTCAACCTGTTCGGTGACCTGGCGGCGGCTCTCGGACTCGCCGACCGGGCCGTCCACACCTGGTGGCCGGACGCGCCCGGCAGGGTGTCGGATGTCCGTTTCGAGCACTCTCCGGGATGGCTCGATCCTGCCTACATCGGAAACCTCAGCTCGTTCGATGCGGCGATCCTGCTCGACCTCGGCGACGAGACGCAGGGGATCGTCGCTCTCAAGACCAAGTACCACGACCGAACCAAGCCGGAGACACCGAAGCCGAGGAACCTCCGGCGGTATCGCGAGGTCGCCGAGAGGTCCGGCGTCTTCGAGGCGGGGGCAATCGACGCGGTCAAGGGGAGAACCGATCTCGCCGTGATGTGGCTCGAGCACCTTCTGCTGCTATCGATGCTCCAGCATGCGAGCGGCACGTGGAGCTGGGGCCGCTACGTCGTCGTCCACGCTGCCGGAAACTCGGACTTCGCCGACGCGTGCGCCCGGTATCGGGCCCTCCTCGCAGACCAGTCGACGTTCTCTTCGATGACCGTCGAGGAGCTCCTCGACGCCGACGTCCTCCGGGCACGCACGGCTACGGCACTGCGCAGGCGGTACATCCCCCGCTGACGCCTCCTAACCCTGGTTGATGAGGTCCTCGTATCGGCTAGGGCGAGGCTGGCACCAGTTCCTCGAGCAGCCCGCGCACTCTCCGGTCGATCTCGTCGCGGATTTCCCGGATCTCCTGGATGCCTCGCCCGGTAGGGTCGGGGAGGTCCCAGTTCAGGTACCGCTTGCCCGGATAGACGGGGCACGCGTCCCCACAGCCCATGGTGACCACCGCATCGGCATGGGACTTGGGGAACTCCCTGGAGATGTCGATCCCGATCTCGGCCATCGCCTGGACCACGAGCGGGTTGACCTCGCTGGCCGGCGTGCTGCCGGCCGACCGGACGTGGGCCCGACCTCGCGCGTGATGATTGAGGAGCGCCGCGGCCATCTGGCTTCGACCGGCGTTGTGGACGCAGACGAACAGGACCTCGGGGATCTCCTTCACGCGCTCGACATCTTGACAGTC
>VAYC01000224.1:0-3310 GCA_005885025.1 Actinomycetota bacterium
TCCGCGTGTGGCAGATCTACCTGATCGGATTCGCCTCCTCGACTCTCACGATCTTCTTCGAGTCCAGCGAGTTCGCCGCGATCCCCAGCCTGGTGGGCGAGGAGGATCTCGTCACCGCCAACGGCCGCATCCAGGCCAGCTACTCGGGAGCCCAGGTTGCGGGCCCGCTCCTCGCCGGGCTGCTGCTGGCTCTGGTGAAGATCGAGACAGTGTTCCTGGTCGACGCGATCTCTTTCGTCGTGTCGGCCTACTCGCTCGGGCTGGTTGGGGTGAGCTTCAACAGGGAACCGGCGCACCGGGAGCGGACCACGATCCGCAAAGACGTGGCCGAAGGCCTCCGGTACGTCCTCGGCCACCCGGTCCTGCGAAACATCTCCGCGATGATGGCGCTGTTCAACTTCGTCGGAGTCACGACCTTCACGCAGCTCGTGCTGTTCTCCAAGGTTCGGCTGCACGCATCCGACGCCCAAGTCGGCTTCCTGTTCTCTGCGGGAAGCGCGGGCGTGGTCCTCCTCGGGCTCCTCGCGGGGAGGATCCGAAAGAAGCTTTCGTTCGGCCCCGCAGCGCTTGGCTCGCTGTTCATCACCGGGGGGCTGACCGTGGCCTTCGCCATGAACCGCCTGTACTGGCTGGCCCTGCTGCTGTGGGGACTGAACGGAGGCCTGGGCATCTTCTTCAACATCAACACGGGGTCGCTTCGGCAGGCCATCGTCCCCAACCATCTGCTCGGGCGGATCATCAGTATCGCCGGTGTTCTGGCCTGGTCGGCCATCCCGCTCGGTGGCCTGCTCGGCGGCTTCGTGATCAAGTGGACGGGGAACGTGGCGCTCGTCTATGGGGTGATCGGGGTCATCCTGTCGGCCATCGCCATCTGGTTCTTCTTCTTCTCACCCTTGGGCCACGCCGAACGGTACTTGCCGGGTGGTGACCTGGCCCAGGAGGCCGAGGCCGCGCCGGTCGCGAGATAAGCGGGGTTCGCTCGCGACACCTAGGCGGACGTCCGCAGCGCTGCCGCGACATTCGTCCTGTCCGCGGCGAGCTGGGCCGCCCATCCTCCCAGCCAAGCCATGCCCGCCGCGGTCGCCGCCACCACCAGCCACAACTGGAAGGGGACGCGAAGCAGCATGCCGGGCGCCAGGTACGGCACTGGATCCAGCCGCCCGACAACGAGCCGCGCCGCGATCATGCCTAGGCCGAGCCCGAGGACCACGCCCGTTGCTAGGATCGCCGACAGCTCGATGGCCACCGAGAGACGGAGCGCCGCCTTGGACAGACCCATGCGGTGCGCCAGGGCGTGCGCCACGACCCGCCCTCGCTGGCGTGCCTGGAGGTACAGGACGGCGCCGACCACGGAGATCAGCGCCGTGACGACGCCCAACGCCAGCAGGAAGGCGAACACCCAGGCCAGCGCGGCGAGGTCTGCCGTCTGCTCCACCTCGTCCGCGCTGACCGAAGTGAACACGCGTAAGCCGGCTTGGCGCATGACGCGCTCAGCCGCGGCGGCGTCCCCCCGAACCCAGAACTGGTCGGCGCCCGGTGCGTCGTCCACTCTCGGAGCGATCAGCGGCAACACCAAGAGCGCCCGGCCGGGCGTACTTCCGGGGAAGTGCTTCGCGAGGCCGACCACCCGTGCCTCCTGGAAACCTCCCGCTCCATACCCGATGAGGATCCGCCCGGTGGCCGGGGCGTTCACACCCACCACGATCACCGGGATGCGGCCGTCGGGCCGGGGCGCCCGCATGGCGTCGAGGAGGGCGCGAAGCGGCCGGTCGGCGAAGCTCGGGTCCCAGAATGCGGCGCGGTCGAAGGTTCGAGGATCGATGGCCAGCGCCTGCATCTGGCCGACGCCGAGGAAGGTGGAGAGCGGGATCGCCTTGACGTGCGTGGCGCGGTTCGCCAGCGACGTCGGGATGATCGACACCTCGGACACATCGGCGGAGAAGTCGCTTCCGGTGAAGACCTCGGCCTTGGCCCGCTCGGTGGCGGAGAGCGAGCTTCCCAGCACGCCGGAGTAGGAGAGGACCCCGACCCCGAGCGTCACCGCGGCGACCAGGCCGATCGCCATCGCCCCCGATGTGGCCAGGCGCCTCAGGGCGAGATACACGGACGGCGCACCCCGATGAGCTGTCCGTGCCACCCGGGGAAGCACGAAGCCGAGGGCCCGCGCGGCGAGCCCCGCTCCCGCCGCGGTGAACAGGATCGGGAACAGCAGGACGAGGACGTCGAGCTCGAGCTTCCCCGACGTGCTCGTCACGGGTCCGGTTCCGCGGGTCAGGAGCTCGTAGAGCGAGGCACCGGCCAGCGCGGCGATCACGATGTCCCAGGGGACGCGTCGAAGGGGGAGGCGGTGGTGGGTCTCGGAGGTTTCAGCGGATCGACGGGCGACGGAGGCGACCGCCAGAGAGAGCAGCACCAGACCTCCGCCCACCATCCACAGGGCGGTCTCCAGTCCGGAGCGTCTCGCCCCGGCGTCGGTGACCGACGAAGGCCCGAAGGTCCGGATCGCCGACACCGCCGCGGCCCACCCCAAGCCCGCCGCGATGAGCAAGGGCACGAAGGTCTCCAGGGCCACCCTTCCGGCGACCCGGAAAGGCCCAACGCCTCGCGCGGACAACAGGTTGACTTCGGTTCTGCGCCGGACCGTCCAGTAGACGGCGGCTCCGGCCAGGAGCGCAAGGGCTACCAGCCGCCCTGACCACGACACGGCTGCCACCGGACTGCGAAGCGAATCCACGGTCCGCTGGGCGCGTTCGATGACGGCGGGCAGGTCCGTGTGGCCGGACAGGCAACCCAGCCGCCCACATTCGTTGTTCCCCACTGGCGGCGACAGCCGGTCGGCGATCGCGGCGAGCGAGTTGGCCGTCGGTATGGCCTCCTCGAGGGTGAGGCCCCGCTCGTCGACGGGGAACTCCCAGATGACCAGCTGCCCCAGGGTCCCGAGCCGATCCGCCAAGTAGAGGACGAAGCTCCGGTCCGCCAGAACGACGGGCGGAGGGGGCAGGGAGTTCGAGAAGGCGTTCATCGGGATGATGTCGCCGGCGATCGAGCACCAGTAACGAGCGAGTGGAGCGGTGGCCAGATCGCGGTAGACACCGGCGACGGTCACCGCCAGGGTTTTCCCGGTTCCCACGTCGACCGTGATCTGGTCTCCTGGCCCGACATGGAGCGCCGTGGCCGTGGTGTCCGTGACCCAGACGCCCCCGATGTTCGCCGAGGCGAGCCGTTGCACGTGGTTCAGGGCCCCGTCCCGCGCAATGATCTGGACGGTCGCTCGACGAAACTGCGGCCCGGCGGTTGATGCCTCTGCCCA
>VAYC01000224.1:3328-3959 GCA_005885025.1 Actinomycetota bacterium
ATCGAGGCGGAGTCCACGGAGGGACGAACGGATCCGGTGGTCCGCCTCCGAGAAGCTGAGGGCGAGGCCGCGACTCTCTTCGCCCGGCGGGTAGTACGTGTTCGCCTGCAGGCCGACGCCCCAGGGACACAGCGGCTGGAGTCCCTTCCGAAGGGTCGCGTTTCCCGCTGACGAGACGAAGACCGGAGCGGCCGCGGCTGCCGCTGCAAGGATGACTCCCGCGCCGGCGATAGCGAGGAGCAGGCCCGGGTAGCGCGCCAGCACGAACGGCGAGGTCAGCCACCGGGCGCGCGGTCTCATCGACCTCTCATACGACGAAGGTGAGGGCCGCGGTTCCCCTCAGCGCGTGTAGGCACCCTCGGGGTCGAGCTCTTCCCGAACCAGACGAAGCTCCTCTTCGGTGGGCTTCAGTGTCTCCTCGAGGTCCTTCGCTACACGGAGCTCCCAGGACGTGTTGTCCCTTGCGTCCTGGAGCGAGACGTCAGGATGGAGGCTCGCCAGGAACATCTCGCCGTGGTCGTCGAACCGGTAGACCCCGAGGTTCGTCACCACCACGGCCGGGCCCTGGCCCCATCCCGCCGGACGCTTGCCCGAGAGGTGGCCGGGGCTGGTCGTGAAGTCGATGCGCTCG
>VAYC01000233.1 GCA_005885025.1 Actinomycetota bacterium
GCTTCTTCCGCCCAGTTCGCGGGGGCATCAGGTCAAGGTTTCGGCAGGAGCGCCGAGGCTCCGGCCTTCACCCCGTAGTCGCCCCCCTTGCCGGGGGAGGCCAGGAGGTCCCGCAGCCCGAGCACCAGCGCCAGCCGGCCGGCCATGTTGTCGGCGTCGTCCACGGTGACGAGGCGTCCGTCGACGCTTCCGTCGTCCCGAAGCAGCGCCACGAACGGCGCCAGGGTCGTTTCCGTCTCGGCCGCCGCCACCGGCCGTTGGGCCTCGACCAACGCCGCTGCCAAAGGCGCCATGAAGAAACCGGGATCGACCGCTGGTGGCCGGCTTGTGCCGGAGAGGAGGACCACGGCTTGGCCTCCGCCTCCGATGCCGGACGTCCCGGTCCCGCCCCGGACGAGCACGAAGCCGGCCGAGTCCAGCGAGCTCAACACGTCGTCGCTCGGCGCCAGCCCTGGGCCGTTGGCCAGCCGCGCCCCGACGGCGCGGGCGGCTTCCTTCGCCAATCCGTCAGGCGCGCCGCTGTTGACCGTCCCCAACGCGCCGGCCAAGGCGGCCTGAGAAGTGCTGTCCGACAATGCCATCCGATTGGTTACCACGATCTCCGCCAACACCGATGCCCCGGCGTCGCTGAGCGCGCGGCGGACACTGTCCACGTCCGAGGCACTCACGTCCTGCTGGGTCACCAACAGCACCTCGGCTCCCGTCAACTGGTCCCTGATCAGGAAGGGCATGACGATGTTCTCGACGCTCTTCGACGCGTCCAGCTGCGAGTTCAGGTCGGCGATCTGGGTCTTCAGCTTGTCCGAGCTCTCCACCGCGGCGTCCGTTCGACGCCTCAGGTCGTCGACGATCCCCTGATTCACCACGGTTGTCCCCACCACCACGCCCAACGCCAGGGCCAGGAACACCGCCACGATCGACACGAGGTGATAGCGGAGCGAGATCAATGGGTCACCCTGAAGACGAAGTTGCGGACCGACTCGTACAGCAACCGGACCAGCAGCCTGAGGGGTGGGGAGATCGCCACCACCATGATGATGGCCAGCAGCGCCGCGCTGACGAGCAACGCCGCGTCGCGCCCACGGATCCGGCCGCGGTACATCCGGGACACCCCCTTCGCGTCGACCAGGATCTCCCCAACCCGAAGTCGGACCAGGAAGGTGCTCGCCATGCCCATGCGACCCTTGTCCAGGAATTCGCGAAGGTTGCCGTGGCTCCCCACCGCCACGATGAGGTCGGCGCCCTTGCCGTGCGCCAGCAGGAAGGCCATGTCCTCGCTGGTCCCCGAGACCTGGAGCGTCTTGAACGGCCGGGCCAGCGCGGTCAACCGCTCCTCGCCGGGAGCGTACCCGTTCGGATAGGCGTGCAAGACGATCTCCGCCCCTGAGCGGAGGGCTCGCTCGGAGACCGAGTCCATGTCGCCGACGATGAGATCTGGACGGTACCCGTGCTCGAGCAACTCGTCGGCTCCTCCGTCGACGCCGATCAGGACGGGGTGGACCTCGCGGATGTAGGGCTTGAGGGCGGCGAGGTCCTCCTTGTAGTGATAGCCGCGGACCACCACCAGGACGTGCCGGCCGGTGAGGTCGTGATCGAGGTCGGGAAGCCCGGCTCCCCCGAACAACAGGTCCCGTTCGCGGGCCATGAACTCCACGGTGTTCTGGGCGAAGCTCTCGAACTGATCGGCCAGGCGCTGGCGGGCCATTTCCATCTCGGCCGTGACCGATTCGCGAGTCTGGCGGTTCCCCACCGCCGCCACCCGGCCGTCCAGGTACAGACGGTCTCCATCGATCCGCACCTCGTCACCTTCTCGGATCTTCGACATCACGAGGTGTCCCACGCCGTCGATCAAGGTCACTCCGTGCTCGACCAAGATGAGCGGCCCAAGGTTCGGATAGCGGCCGCTGATGGAAGGAGCCGCGTCCACCACGGCGACCACGCCCTTCTCGACCAGGCCCTCGGCGGCCACGCGGTCGAGGTCCTCGTGGTCGATCACGGCGATCTCGCCCGGTTGGATCCGCCGAAGGAGGTTCTTGGTCCGCCGGTCGACCCTGGCAACCCGGGCCGCCTGCCCGCCCGGGCGGGCGCGCCGCCTGACGAGCCTAAGAGCCACGACCGGTCACCTGAAACCTCTGGGGGGAAGGCGAGGACATGCCCGAAATCCTAGCGGGAGCCTCTCGGGTCGGGCCCGATGTCTGCCGGATCGAGGCCGACATGAGGGGCGGCCCCCGGGAGCGAGAACTTCTCCCTCAGCAGGGCGAAGAAACTGGGCGACCCCTCTCTGCGCACCAGCCGCGCCGGCCGCTCGGCCGGTTCGATACGGACCCGCGACCCCACGGGGAGCTCGAGCGCCGGCCGCCCGTCGGCGGAGATCACGCCGGGTTCCTCACCCAGTACCTCGATGGTCACGCCCTCTTCGGTGGAGAGCACGATGGACCGGTCGAACACCATGTGCGGGGAGACGGGAGTGAGGAGGAGGCAGGGGACCTTTGGCGACACGATGGGCCCACGCGCGGAGAACGAATACGCGGTCGATCCGGTGGGGGTGGCCACCATGACCCCGTCGGCGGAGAACGTCGTCACGTATTCGCCGCCGATCCGCGCCGCCAGCGTGATGAGGCGGTGGCGGGCCTTCTTCTCCACGATGACCTCATTCAGAGCCCACTGCGGCTCGTCCCAAGGAGCGCCCTCCGCCCGCGCTTCCAGAGCCAAGCGCTCTTCGACCCGTGCCTTCCCCTCGAGGAGGCGGCTCAGCAGCGTCGGGGCATCGGCAGGTTCGACCTCGGTCAAGAAGCCCAACCGCCCGACCTTCACCCCGAGCACCGGGACGTTCGCCTGGGCGGCGAGCTGGGCGGCCCGAAGGAGCGTCCCGTCCCCCCCGACGGACAGGACGAGGTCCAGTCCCTCACCGAAGGATCCGATCGGAACCTTCTCGTCGGCGCCGAGGTCTTCGCCTTCCAGCCCTCGCGTCGAGATGCCCCGCTCGCGCAGCCACCGGATCAGGTCCTCCGCCGCCTCGAGGGCGCCGGAGCGCCCCGCGTGCACGACCAGACCCACCCTTCGGAGGTTCGCGCGTTCAGCCATGGCGGGCGGCGAGCTCCTTCCCTTCCTCGACGGCCCGTTCCAGGTCGGATTGGATCGATCCGTCGGGGCCCGTATCCGCTCCGGTGCGCCGCCGGGCGTGCAGGAAGAACTCCACGTTCCCCGCCGGGCCCACCAGCGGCGAGGGCATGACACCGTCGACCTCGAGGCCCAGCTCCTCCGCGGCCATAGCCACGGACCGCAGGACACGCCGCCACACCTCCGCGTCTCTTACGACCCCGCCCCCGCTATCCGCCTCGGAGCGGCCGGCTTCGAACTGCGGCTTCACGAGCAACACGAACTCCGCGCCGGGCGCCGAGCATCGCACGAGCGCCGGCAGAACCAGTCGCAAGGAGATGAACGAGAGGTCCGCGGTGACCAGATCTGGAACGTTCGGCAATGCCTCGGGCTGGAGGTCCCGGACGTTGGTCCGCTCCAGCACCGTCACTCGAGCATCCTCCCGAAGCCGCCAGTCGAGCTGTCCGTACCCGACATCGATGGCGATCACGTGGGCCGCCTCCCTGGAAACGAGGCAGTCGGTGAAGCCCCCCGTGGACGCGCCGGCGTCCAGGGCGGTTCGCCCGGAAACATGGACGCCGAACCGGTCGAGTGCGGCATCGAGCTTCTCTCCTCCCCGTGACACGAACCGCCCGGCGGACCGGGCCATGGCAATCGGCTCCTCGGGCAGGACCAGCATGCTCGACTTCGCTGCCGGACGGCCGGCCACGGTCACCTTGCCCGAGCGGATGGCGTCCGTCGCCTCGGAGCGGCTGGCCGCGATCCCCCGGCGCACCATCTCGACGTCGAGGCGCCGGCGCACGTCACGCCAGGGCGAGGCCTTCGCGCTGGGCGAAGGCGTATGCCATCACCCGGGCGCGTACGAAGGTGCGCGTGCCCTCGAGCATCGAAGCAAGGATACCCCCCGGGCCCCCTCCGACCGGCGGGTATAATCCGCGCCGCCGGCCGTCCCCCCTTCTCCAGCATCCGGCGATCCTGCTCGATGAGGGAGCATCGTGGCGACGAAGCGTCAGGTCGAGCGGAAGCTTCGAGAGCTGATCAAGCGCCTGGAGGAATCCGGCAGCGGGGTGCGCAGCTCGTTGGCGGGCGCCCTGCCGGAATCCAGGATCATCGAGGTCGCCGTGTCCGACCTCGGCGTGTCCTATTGGACCGAACTCGCCGACGGCGCGATGAGCTCGCTCCACGAGGGCGTGCCTGACCAGCACGAGATCCGGATCCGTGTCTCGAGCGACGACCTGGAGGTCCCTCTTCTCGGCCTACGTCGCCGGGCAGGTCAAGATCGACGCGAGCTTCAGCGACCTGCTCCGCCTGCGCAAACTGGCATGAAGAGGCCGGCGGGGGGCAGACTGAACCCGTGATCCCCATCCGTGACGACAACCCGGTCCAGCACTTCCCGATCGTCACCGTCGCCGTCATCGCCCTGAACGTGCTGGCCTTCCTGTTGTGGCAACCCACGTTCGGCAGCGAGACGGATCAGCAGACGTTCTTCTTCTGCCACGCCGAGATCCCGTGGGAAGTCACGCACCAGACCAGCTTGGGAGAGGGGGGACCGGAGGCGCGCAAGGAGATCGCCGAGCAATTCCATGAGGGCGAGGGCCAAGCGGCGCAGGATCAGCGGTTCCTCGAACAGCACTGCGGCAACAAGTCCTGGTGGGAATCGATCTTCGTCGCCATGTTCCTGCACGGGAGCTGGCTGCACATCGGAGGCAACATGCTGTTCCTGTGGGTATTCGGGAACAACGTCGAGGACAAGCTGGGTGGCCGGGATCGTCGCCTCCCTCGCCCAGCTCCTGGTCAGCCTGAACTCCGTGGTCCCCAATCTCGGCGCTTCGGGCGCCATCGCCGGCGTGCTCGGTGCGTATATCGTCATGTTCCCGAGGCGTCGCGTGCTGACGCTCGTGATCTTCTTCTTCATCACCTTCGTGTATCTGCCCGCCTACGTCGTGCTGGGGGCGTGGTTCGTTCTCCAACTGTTCAGCGGTGTGGGATCACTCGCCTCGCGCGTCAACACGGGCGGTGGGATCGCCTTCTTCGCCCACATCGGAGGCTTCACGTTCGGCGCGCTGCTGGCGCTGCTGTTCTTCCCGAAGGAGCGGTTCGGGGCGCTGCCGCCGCCGCGGCGGCCGGACGTCCCCAGCGGATGGGGTTTGGGACGCCGACGCCCGCCGCCGTTCGGTGACCAGTACGGGGGTGGCTGGCCCGGCTAGGGGTGCAGGTCGATGGCCATGGCCACGGCCGAAGGACATTCCTCGACGGTTCGCGCGCTCGTCCTGATCGCCTCCGGCAACGTGTCACGCTCGATCACGGAGAAGCCCAAGCCCTTGAAGAAGCCCTCCGCGGTTTCCGTGAGCAGGAACACGCGAGGCGCCCCGCGGGACCGAGCCTCCCCCACCGCAGCGGCCGTGACAAGCATCCCCAGGCCCTTCCCTCGAAGGTCGGGCCGTACCGCCACGGATCCCAGGAGGCCGAAGCCGTCGAACTCCTCGAGACACGCCGTGGCGTCGACCGGCGAGCGTCCATCCGAGCCGCGCGAGACCAGCGTGCGCGGGAGACGTCGCTCGAGCCCGTTCGACCGCAGACCCGAGCCCTCGAGCACCTCCCGTAACGGTTCGACGTCCTGATAGGTGGCCGGTCGGAACCGGCCCGGTGGACGCTCGTCGAGCAGAACCGAGAGATCCTCTCCAACATAGGTGGGAAGCGTCCGCGTGGCGAGCAGGTCCGCCGGCCGGGTGGCCCCCGTCCATACCAACAAGGAGTCCCACCCCATCGCCGCCGCTCCCCCCACGTCGGTGTCGAGTCGGTCCCCCACCACCAACGGGGCGATGGCACCCGTCGCCTCGGCGGCGGC
>VAYC01000057.1:0-273 GCA_005885025.1 Actinomycetota bacterium
AGGATTGCCGTCGCGGCCCGAGGTGAAGGCCATCCGCCACCCCTGGTCGGGAGCGAAGATCGGATCGGAGTCGGGGGCTGGGTCCTTGGACAGGTCCGCCTGGCCGGAGCCGTCGGCGTTCATCACCCACACGTCATTGTTGCCCGTTCGGTTGGAGGTGAAGGCGACCTTCGTTCCGTCCGGGGACCAGGCGGGCTGGGAGTCCGAGGCGGAGTCGTTGGACAGGTCCGCCTGGCCGGAGCCGTCGGCGTTCATCACCCACACGTCGTTGTT
>VAYC01000057.1:325-16285 GCA_005885025.1 Actinomycetota bacterium
GGGCTGGGTCCTTGGACAGGTCCGCCTGGCCGGAGCCGTCGGCGTTCATCACCCACACGTCATTGTTGCCCGTTCGGTTGGAGGTGAAGGCGACCTTCGTTCCGTCCGGGGACCAGGCGGGCTGGGAGTCCGAGGCGGAGTCGTTGGACAGGTCCGCCTGGCCGGAGCCGTCGGCGTTCATCACCCACACGTCGTTGTTCCCCGTTCGGTTGGAGGTGAAGGCGACCTTCGCTCCGTCCGGGGACCAGGCGGGCTGAGAGTCCGAGGCGGAGTTGTTGGACAGGTCCGCCTGGCGGGAGCCGTCGGCGTTCATGACGAAGATCTCGTTGTCTCCCGTGCGGAACGTGGTGAAGGCAATCACGCCATTCCCTCGTGGGGCAGACGGGTCTATCGCTCTCGGCGAGGGACGAGCGGCGTCGCCCATCGCGGGTTCGACCGATGGCCCGAGGAGAGCGCCGGTGAGCGTTAGGAGGCTCAGGAGCGAGGCCGCCGCTCTCGGTCTGATCGGCACGGCCTCAGGCTGGTTGGAGGATTTCGAGCAGAGCGTCCAGCATCTCGAGCGGCTTGGCGGAGGCCACCTCGTAGGAGCGAGCTTGTTCCACCAGGGGCCGAACTCCCTCCAGGGCCGCCGCGCCCCCCAGCTCTTCGAGGTTCATGACGTGCGAGCCGAGCCGGTACAGACCGAGCCCCTTCGACACCTCGACCAGTGGCTGGCGTCCCCATCCGATCGATACCAACACGTCCACCGCGGTGGGCTGCTGCACGACCATCCTCGGATCACTGCCGTTGCCGAGGACGACCTCCGGCAGGCTGTCGAGCGCTCCCGCCGTGAGTTCCACCAGGGGTTTGACAGGGACCACCCTTCCCGAGAGCGGCTGGATCGCCACCGCCCTTTCGGCCGGCAGGGTGAGGCCGGCCCGAGCCAGTCGCCGGCGCCCCAGGGTTCCGATGAAGGGGACCACGCTGCCCGGGACGAGGGCGTTGACCCCATCCAGCGAGACGACGTTCATGTCGGCGAAGATCGCATCGGTCCGATCGGGAAGCAGGAACATCTCGAGGTCTGAAAGGAAGGTCTGGATCAGCGTCCGGATGTCGGGAGTCTTGATGGTGGCGATCGTTCCCTTGTAGAGGATGTGGTACCGCTCCTTGGCGCGGCCCCCCTGCGCGGAAGCCTCTGCGATCACGATCGAATAGGTCGGGTAGTACTGAGCTCGAGACCGGTAGGTGCGGAGGGCGCCGTCAAGCCACTGGCCGAACTCTCGCGACGTGCTGCGCACGCCGACCTCAGCTCCGCCGAGCAGGAACGAGCCCTCGACCGCCCACCCGAGGCGGTCCAGTTCGTTCTGTCAGTGGCTCTGGGCCTTCTGGTCCTCGAGGTCCTCGCGCTGGTCAGGCGCTTCGTCCATCGGTCTGTTCCTCCGTCTCGATCAGACGCTCGTTGTGGTCTCCGTGTCGATGCTCGGAGTGGCGGTGGATCTGTTCCACGATCTCCCTCGAATGCCCCTCGAGGAGGCCTTCTCGCTTGAACTGAGACACCACGCGGCGAACCTGCCTCTGCACGGTGTCGAAGGGCATGCCAAGGACCTCAGCGATGTCCTCGGACAGCTCCCGGATGGTCCCCGAGCCGTCGCACAGCTTGAAGACGACGGCGGCCGTCGGGTTCAGGTGGTGGAGCAAGGCCTCCTCGGGGTCATAGACGACTGCCTCGCTGTCGATGTCCACCGCGACCAGGTCCTGGCGGACCTTCGGCTTCAAGGCAGCCATGGGGGCCGCATTCTACCAGTGGGCCTGCGCGGCTCTCGACCGGTTGGGGAGGACAGGTGCCGCCCCGGTAACGGAAGCTTCGAGCCCTGTCAGGGGCCGGTCCCGGCGCCGGCCAGACGCAAGCCTGACGCCGCTACTGCCCCGAGGATGATCAGGATCCCACCGGCGATGAGCCCGACCTGATTCCCGTCGAGGGAGATGATCAGCTTCACGTGGCGGACATAATGGGCGAGCGCGCCGACGCCCAGGGCGCCGGCCCCGAGGCCGACGCGGAACAGCATCTGCACGCCGCCCATGATCCGGCCCCGGATCCGATCCTCCGTCATCTCCTGCGCGGTGGTGAGGGCCACCAGGATGGCGACCGAGAACGCCGTTCCGAAGACCACGGCCGCGACGAACGCCAACCACAGGAAAGGCAGGAGGGCCATCACGATCAGCACGGCGCCGCACATGGTCACCGCCAACAAGAACGTGGGCGCCCGTCCACGGTCCTTGATTAGCAATCGCACGAGGGCCAGGCCGATTCCCATGCCCGCCCCCCACAGCGCGGTGAGCCAGCCGAACGCCACGTCGCTCCCACCCAGCGTCTGATGGATGTAGCCGATGCCCACGGCGAACAGCACGCCACCCCCGAACATCGACACGACGACGCCGAGGGCGAGGGACCGCAGCCCCTGCTTCGCGATCACGTACCGAAAGCCTTCGACCACTCCCTCCACGATCTGGACCTGTTGCCGGCGCGCTCGCTTCAACTGCAGCTGGGCGATCATGGAGGCCGAGAACACGAACGTGGCCGCGTCGAAGAAGAACGCGAGCGTATTGCGATGGCGGGTGAACAGACCGGCGAACGGAAGCGCGTGCGGGATGCGGGACTCGACGGCGGAGAGGCCGCTGAACAACGCGGCGGCGACCGGGATCGAACCGTACGACGTGGCCAGGACGAGTCCGTTCGCCTCGGCCAGCGCCCCGTTCGGCACCAGGAGGGGCACGCTCGCGTCCCGCGCCGGAAGGAAGAACAACGAGATCGACTCGTGGACGAACGCGATCGCGTAGAGCAGGCCAATCCCCACGAAAGGGGCCAGGGCGATGAGGGCCGCCCGCGTCAGGTCGCAGGTCACCATGATGGTTCGGCGGTACACGCGGTCAGCCACGACCCCGCCGACCGGCGCGGCGAAGATCGGCGGGACGAGGCGCAGGACCAGGACCACCGCGACGGCGGTCTGGTTGCCGTGCGTGAGGGTGAACGCCGCGGCGATGAACGCCAGCGTCGCCACCCAGTCCCCGAGTGAGGAGACCGCCTGACCGATCAACAGGCGGCGGAAGCCACTGGCCTTGATGGCTGCGCGGAACCCGCCCCCGGAGTCCTGGCCTGCCGTCCAGCTCATGACGAGATGGGGAACTCCCTCCGATATGGTGTGCGGGCATGGTCGGGGTCTTGTTCAGAGGGTGCGGAGGGAATGCCGTTGGTCGCCGTCGTTGCTGACAGCGCCGCCAATCTTCCGGGCGAGCTGGCTCGGGAGCTCGGCATCGAGATCGTCCCAATGTATCTGAAGTTCGGCGAGCAGGTCTACCGGGACGGCACGGACCTCACCCCGAGCGACTTCTACGAGCGCTTGGCCCGGGATCATGAGCCCGCCTCGACCTCGGTTCCCTCGCCCGGTGATTACCTCGATGCGTTCGAACGGTCGGGGCAACCCGAAATCCTCTGCGTCACGGTTGCCTCCTCGATGAGCTCGAGCTTCCAGCAAGCCTCCTTCGCTGCGGAGCGGTTCGCCGGGAACGTACAAGTGTTGGATTCTCGGACCGCGTCGATGGCCGAGGGATTCGTGGCGATGGAGGCTGCTCGCAAGGCTGTGGCTGGAGCCTCGCTGGCAGAGGTCGCCGACCGAGCACGGGAGGTCGCCGCGAAGACCAGGCTGGTCGCCACGGTCGGGACGTTCGAGTTCCTGAGAAGGTCCGGGCGCGTGACGAAGCTCCAGGCGTACGCTGCGACGATGCTGGATATCAAACCGGTGTTCGAGTTCAGGGACGGAGATGCTGTCCCCGTCGCCAGGACTCGGACACGCCGGCGAGCGCTCGCACAGATCGAAGTCGACACGCTTCGCGAAGCGGGGAACGGGTCCCTGCACCTTGCGGTGATCCACGCTGCAGCCAAGGCGGAGGCGCGCGATCTGCTCGATCGTATCGTCGCCTCGGCCAACGTGGTGGAACGGGTCGTCACGGAGGTCACGCCTGTGATCGGTGCCCACACCGGGCCGGGTCTGGTGGGCACGGCGTTCTATCGCGAATGACCGCCGGGGTAGGCTAGGTGAATGAGTTGGGCCTGGCTGCCGTGGGCTGCCGGTGGTTACCTCGCCGGGACCCTCCCTTCGACGTGGCTCGTGGCCCGGGCCAAGCGCGCCAAGGACCTCATCTCGGCGTCTGGCCGCTCCGCTGGAGAGACCGACGCACACATCCTGATGGCCAAGCATCTCGGCGTGGGCTGGACGGCCCTGGCCGCCACCGTCGACGTCCTGAAGGGACTCGTGTACGTCATCGCCGCCCGCCACTGGGGGCACCTCGACAATGGCTGGGTGGCCCTGGCCGGCGTGTTGGTCGTGGTGGGTCACTCCTTCCCTTTCTACGCGCAGCAGATGGCGGGGCGAGGCGTGGCGGCGGCGGCAGGCGTGTACCTCGCGCTTCTCCCGTGGGAGATGGTGGTGGCGGGCCTGTTGATCGTGATCGGAGGGGCGATCCGATCGACGAGTCTGTTCACCACGATCGGGATGGGCGCCGTGCCGGTGGTGGCCGCGCTCCAGGGGCAGCCCGGCGAGTTCGTGGCGATGTCCGCCGCCGTCCTCGCCATCATCATGATCCGTCGCCTGGAGGGGATCGGGACCGTGATCCGGTCCGGCATCACTCCCGGCCGCGCAGTCGTCTACCGATGCGTGTTCGATTCGAGTAGCCGGCCGGGTTCGGCGCACTGGTGGCGATCCGGGGAAGAAGACACGCCGAGCTGATCCCAGACTGTTCGGACGGCGCCTTCCGCGTCGCCGGCCCATCCCCGCGCTAGGCTCACCAGGCCGTGGCGGTGATCGTCCAGAAGTACGGGGGAACCTCGGTCGCGGATACCGGCCGCATCCGATCCGTTGCCGGGCGGGTGGCCGGCGCGAAGCAGGCCGGCTACGACGTGGTCGTGGTGGTCTCGGCGATGGGAGACACCACGGACGGGCTGCTGGCCATGGCCGAGGAGCTGGCGCCGTCCCCGAACGCCCGGGAGCTGGACCTGCTGCTCACGGCGGGAGAGCGCATCGCCATGTCGCTGCTGTCCCTGGCCATCAACGCCGCAGGCTATCCCGCCGCTTCGTACACGGGCTCGCAGGCTGGGATCATCACCGACACCGCCCATGGCAGGGCCAAGATCATCGACATCCGACCCGGCCGCATCCTCCAGGCACTGGAGCAAGGAAACATCGTGATCGTGGCCGGGTTCCAGGGCATGTCCACCGCTCTGGACGTGACCACGTTGGGGCGGGGCGGCTCTGACACGACGGCGGTGGCGCTGGCCGCCGCGCTCGGCGCCGAGTTCTGCGAGATCTACACGGACGTGCCGGGGGTGTTCACGGCCGACCCGCGGATCGTACCGGAGGCCCGGAAGCTTCACGCGGTCTCCTACGAGGAGATGCTCGAGCTCGCCGCCTCCGGGGCGAAGGTCCTCCAGCTCCGGTCCGTGGAGTACGCTCGGACCCACGGGGTGAAGGTCCACGTGCGGTCGTCGTTCAACGACGACCCGGGCACGTGGATCACCGAGGAGGACGTTCGAATGGAACAGGCCATCATTTCCGGCGTAGCCGCCGACAACTCGGAGGCCAAGATCACCATCGAGGACGTGCCGGACCGGCCGGGGATCGCGGCTGCCATCTTCCGCGCGGTCGCCGACGAAGGTGCCGGGGTCGACATGATCGTGCAGAACGTCGGCCGTGACGGGAAGGCCGACGTTTCCTTCCTCGTCCCGAAGGCGGACCTACGCCGGATCTCAGCCGTGATGGATCGCGTCCTCAAGGAGTTCGGCGCGGCGCGCCATCTGATCGACGACGACATCGCGAAGGTCTCCCTGGTGGGGGCGGGCATCAAGAGTCACCCGGCCGTGGTCGCAGAGATGTTCGCGGCGCTGGCCGACGAAGGCATCAACATCGAGATGATCTCTACCTCCTCGATCCGGGTCTCGTGCGTGATCCGGGCGGGGGACTCCGAGCGGGCCGTCCGCGCCGTGCACGCGAAGTTCGGACTGGGCGAGGACGCCCGAGGGGTCCGGGACCACGAGTAAGGCTTCCTCGGCGCCCGTCCCGGCGGCTCGTAGGATGGGGGCATGCGCGTAGCGGTGGTCGGCGCCACCGGAGCGGTAGGCCGGACGATCCTCCACTTGCTCCAAGAGCGAAGCTTTCCCCTCGACGAGGTGCTGCCGTTCGCATCTCCTCGTTCCGAAGGGAAGCGGCTGGGCTTCCGCGGTGAGGAAGTCGTCGTCCTCGGGATCCACGACCGTTGGTTCGAAGGCATCGACCTTGCGCTGACCTCGGCCGGCAGCGCGGTTGCTCGCCGGATCGTGCCTCCCGCTGCGGCCGGCGGCACCGTGTGCGTGGACAACTCGTCGGCCTTTCGGATGGATCCCGACGTCCCCCTCGTGATTCCCGAGATCAATCCGGGGGCTCTGGAGAACCACCAGGGCATCGTGGCCAACGGCAACTGCACGGCCATCACCGCGCTGATGCCGCTCGGCCCGTTGCACCAGCGGTTCGGCCTGCGTTTCTTGGTCACCTCTTCGTACCAGTCCGTGTCAGGGAGCGGGATGAAGGGCGTGCGAGAGCTGGCGGAGCAGGTCGACAAGCTGCACGAGGAGGTGGAGACGTTGACCAGCCCCGACCGAGAGGCGCTCCCGGTCGGAGAGGTGTTCGGGCGGACCATCGCCTTCAACGTCGTCCCGCATGTGGAGCAGTTCGACCCCGAAGGATCCGGCTTCACCACCGAGGAGATCAAGATGGGGAACGAGTTCCGCAAGGTGCTCGTGATCCCGGATCTCGTGTGCGCGGCGACGGCCGTTCGCGTCCCGGTGGTCACCGGGCACGGGGTGTCGATCTACGCGAGGTTCGAACATCCCGTCACTCCTGAGGAGGCGCGGGCGGTGCTGGCCGAGTCACCCGGGATTCGCGTCATCGACGATCCCGTCCGGAACCTCTATCCGACGCCGCTCGACTCTGCCGGCATCGACGACGTGCTGGTGGGTCGCATCCGCCGTCCCGCTGGGGACGACCATGCGCTGCTCCTGTTTGCGGCCGGCGACAACCTCCGGAAGGGCGCCGCCCTCAACGCGGTTCAGATCGCCGAGCTGCTGGTCGCGCGGGACCTCGTGGGAAACCGATAGTCGCCGCGATCGGCGGACTCACAAAGTCTTCCGAGCTACCCAGATCTCCTCGGACGGCCACCGTTCGGCCCACCCTGGAGGGATGTGGTCCAGAGGCGGAATGGCGCCCACGGGCGCTTGGAGTTCGACCAGGGCCTCGGCAGTGAAGCCGTTCGTTCGCAGGACTCGGATCCAGTTCCCGTAGCCGAGGTGGAACTCCACCGAGTGGTCGTCGGGCCATTCGAACCGGTACATCCCAAAGTACGGACGTCGAAGTTGCTCCCCCACGCGGCCCAGTTCGTCGCCGGTCAGCATCATGATCGCCGAGTTGCAGAGGAACACGAGTCGTCCGCCCGGGCGGAGCAGGCGAGCGGCCTCGGGTACCCATCGGTAAGGGTCGCACCAGATGCTGGCGCCGTACTCGGACAACGCGAGGTCGAATCGCTCCCCGGCCAGCGGCACCTCCTCCGCGCTGGCTTCGACCAGCGGAAACGTCAGGCCGAATCGGCGCTGCATGGCTCTCGCCGTGGCGAGCTGGGCGGGCGTCACGTCCACGCCGACGGGTCTGGCTCCTCGCCGGGCCAACCACGACGAGAAATAGGCGGTTCCGCACCCGAGCTCGACGACGTCCTGGCCGGCAACGTCGCCCAAGACGTGGAGCGTCGTCTCGGGGATGTCCCAGATGCCCCACGTGATCTCTTCGCTCGCCCACTGACGAGGAGCACGCTCCGCGTAGTCGGCCGCGTAGGAGGTCCACAGCGCCCGGTTCCTGCGAGCGTGCTCGGAGACCGAAGACCTGGTCGGTGTGTTCACGCCACGAGGTCAGGTCCCCGCGTAGCGGGGAGCCTCGCTCGACCCGAGGTAGGTCCACGCGAGCAGGCACCGGAAGGCCTCCCGGAAGTCCTGCGTCTCGAATCGAACCGTCCTCGGCCCCACCCGTTCCGTCCCCGGGGCGAGGCCGCACAGGTCGGCGGCGCTGGTATTGGCGACGTCGGCCTCCACGACGAAGGGAGGGTCGGGCCGGTAGGCGGTGAGCTCTCCCCTCGCCGAGACGGTCTCGGACGCGCCTCTGCGAATGGCCTCTCGCGCTGCCTGAGGATGCATGCTCTTGGCGACGTTCCGGCCGTATCCCTCTTTGACCACCACGGTCCGGATGCCCGGCAGGCGCTTGGCGGCCTGGGCGCAGGCCTTGTCGTCCCCGGAGACGAGCCCCACCGGGACACCGTACGTCCCTGCGAACACCGCGTTCAGCTCGGCCTCGGTGGCCGGCTCGCCGTTCAGGCGAACCTCGTAGATGAGCCGCCCGGAGTACGTGTGGTCGAGCACCGCGGCCTGCGTCCCGGCGGCGGCGTGGTACCCGATGAACAGCGCGACGTCGAAGTCCGGCCCGAACCCCTGCATCATCGAGAGCGTCTTCGGCGAGCCGATGATCAGGTCGGCTCGGGGGTCGAGCTTCTCGGGCAGCAGGTTGTACATGTCGCCGTGTGAGTCGTTGACCACGACGCTCGTGGCCCCGCCATCGAACGCGCCCGCCACCGCGGCGTTCGCCTCGCCGGTCATGAGCTCGCGCGCCGCGGGGAAGTCGTCGGTCCCTCGCCACACCTGTCGGAGGTGGGCGATGCCCGCGATCCCTTCCATGTCGATCGAGATGAAGACGTTCGCCATGGCCCCTCCCAGGCTCGGCTCGAGTGGTCCGCGGCCGAGTCTACGGTAGCGGCCGGTTGGCCTCGATCGCCCGAGGCTACTTGGCTGCCGGTGTCGCCCGCGGGAGGATCGCGCCCGTGGGGACGGGCAGCGCGACCACCCGGCCCGGCCGCTCCTCCTCGCGAGTCGCCTCCCGGCCGAACCGCTGCAGGGCGAACACGGCCACCGGAGGCCCGTATCGCAGGACGGCCTGGACGATCGAGATCGCCGAGGGCCAGGGAATCGAGATCGTGATCAGCGACGTCGCCGCGAACGTGAGGATGGGATAGGTGAGGCGGTTCCTGGGCAGCACGGCCACCAGAGCCACCGGCCCCAGCAGGTACCAGTAGAAAAACCACGGCGTGGCTATGACGTAAGCGGTGAGCACGACGAGGGCTCCCCACCACAGACGCCGCTCGTCTCTGGCCTGTCGGACCGCCCACACCGCTGCCCACAACAGCACGACCACCCCGACCACCCGGATCGCCAGCGACGCCTCCGGGTGCCAATGAGCCACGCCGACCCAGTGGAGGATGGGGGTCAGGATGCTTCGCTGGATGGTCCCTGCCAGGCCGAGGTTCGTGATCCGCGACGCTTCCCCGAGACCGCGGAAGGTTGAGAGCCCCGCCCAGTACGGGGCGTACGCGACCGCGGCCAGTCCGGCCGCACCTGCGGCATGCGCCGCGGTCCGGCGGCTGCCCCGCTCCCTCGCCAGGAGCACAAGGTGCAGCACGAGGCCGATCACCGCGTAGATCTTCACCAGCGCGGCCAGCGTGAGCAGCACGGTGGCCAGACCGTCCCGGCCTCGGCGGCGGGCCAGGATGGCTCCGAGGAACGCGGCCACGATCCCGATGTCGGCCGATCCGGCCAACGGGACCGTGATCAGCACCAGGGGATTCCAGGCGAAGGCGAGGAGGCCCCATCCCGCAGCCCTCTCCGGATCGGGTCTGTCCCGTCCCAAGGCGACGATCATCGCCATGACGGCGATGTCCAGCGCCAGGATGACCAGCTTCAGCGTGGCAAAGGCCAGCGTCAGATGGCTTCCGATGACCTTGGCCACGGAGAACGAAAGCAGGATCCAGGCGGGCCCGTACACGCTCGGTTGGGTGTTCCACCGGATCCAGGGAAACCAGGGGTCGGCCCAGAACCTGTTTGGGTTGACGACGAACGGGTTCGCCCCGTGGATGGCCTGGATCTTGCCGTAGAAGAGGTACTGGTAGAAGTCCTGAGACTGGGGCAGGGGAGCGAACAGGACCAGGACGTGGAGGAGGACGGCCCCCCCGATCAGGAGCCGGACCGACGCCCGCGCCCCCCGCCGCCACGCCCACAGGGCCAGGGCCCATGGGATGAACAGGAGCACGATCTGAGCGCTGTACTGGTAGGCGGTCCGGTGCCACCCGACCTTGTAGTACGGCCCGGCCCCCAGGGCTGGCCCGATCAGGAACCAGGCACCGAGGGCTGCCGACCCGGCGAACAGGATGCCGAGCCAAGGCAGGACCGAAGGTCGCTGCCCGATGGCAGAACGGCTATTCAAGCGTTCGATGTTGGCCATTTCGAAAACGACCGGGCTCCAGTTCCAGCCCTGGCGCTCGAGATGCTACCCGCCGCAGGGGCAGGCCATACCGGCGAGGTGTGGAAAAAAGGTAACGGCCGTTGGCCGCCTAGGACATGAACTCGACGATGAGGCGCTCTTCGACCGGAACGGGCAAGGGAATCTCGCCCCGTTCGGGGAGGCGGACCAGCCGTCCTCGAACCGCCTCCTTGTCTCGCTCCACGTAGGGAGGAGGGTCCGGGGTCACCTCGAGCGCCTCACGGACGGCGATCATGTTCTTGCCCGCGGCGGTCGGCTCGATGGCCTGGCCGGGCCGGACCTGCGCGCTCGGAACGTCCACCCGCTTGCCTTCGAGCTGGATATGGCCGTGGGAGACGAGCTGGCGGGCCTGAGGCATCGTCTGGGCGAAGCCCAGCCGGAGAACCAAGGAGTCCAGCCGGGTCTCCAGCAGCCGAAGGAGCTCCTCGCCGGTGACCGCTTTCTTCCGAGTGGCCTCGTGGAAATACCGGCGGAACTGTCGCTCGCCCACGCCGTAGATGGCGCGGAGCTTCTGCTTCTCGAGGAGCCGGATGTGGAACTCGGTCATTCGCCGCCGGGCCCGGCCGTGCTGGCCGGGAGGGAAGGGTCGCTTGCCGGTAGGGCAATTGGGCCGTCCGCACACCGCGGAACCGACCCGCCGGCACATCCTGTGTTTGGGTCCGAGCTTCTGCATCTGTCCTCGCCGTGCCGGGCGACGCGCCTCGACACCTGATAAGGGAACTCAGCCATTATTCCAGCCCGGCGACCCCGCTGACATCCGGGCTCAGTGGGTCGGGACGGCGGGATTTGAACCCGCGACCTCAGCGACCCGAACGCTGCGCGCTACCAAACTGCGCTACGTCCCGCCGGCCATGCAGCCAGGGAAACAGTGTACAGACCACCCGGAGCGCCGCGGCCGATCCCGGGCTTCCGCTAGGCTTCGCCAATATGCGTATCGCCGAGGTCTCCCCCCCGTGGCTCGCCGTCCCGCCCAAAGGCTACGGGGGCATCGAGTGGGTCGTGGCCCTCCTGGCCGACGGGCTCGTCGACCGGGGACACGACGTCACATTGTTCGCCACCGGCGACTCCATCACTCGAGCTCGGCTCGACTATGCGTTCGAAACGGCGCCCGGGCCGAAATTCATCAACGACATCTGGCACGACGTGATCCACACCCTGCATACGTATCGTGACCCTGCTGCGTTCGATGTCTTCCACGTGCACTCACCGTGGTCGGCCCTAGCCGTGTCGGCCCTCCTCGGTGAGCCCACCGTCCATACCCTGCACGGCTCGTTCACGCCGGAGATGCGCCGGTTGTATTCGGCCGTGGGGGACCGGGCGCGGTACGTGGCCATCAGTGAGAACCAACGCTCGCACATGCCGGACCTGCGGTATGCCGGCGTGGTCTACAACGGCATCGATGTGGCCACCTATCCGTTCCGAACCGAGAAGGAGGACTTCGTGCTCTTCCTCGGCCGAGCCCACCCGGATAAGGGGGTGCACCGGGCCGTGCTGGCCGCGCGCCGAGCGGGCGTCCGGCTGGTGGTGGCCGTGAAGGTGGCCCACGAGGAAGAGGAGCGTTACTGGAACGAGGAGGTCCTGCCGGCGATGCCTCCTGACGCGACGGTCCTCGCCGAGATCAGCAACGAGAACAAGCTCGATCTCCTGTCGCGGGCCAAGGCCGTCCTGTTTCCCATCGACTGGGACGAGCCCTTCGGGCTGGTCATGCCCGAGGCTATGGCGTGCGGCACCCCCGTCATCGCCACGCCGCGTGGCTCAGTGCCCGAAGTCGTCATCGACGGCGAAACGGGGTTCATCGTCTCGGTCGAGAACTACCCGGAGGAGGCCGCGGCGTGCATGCAAAGGCTCGACGAGATCGACCCGAAGGCGTGCCGGGCTCACGTCGAGGAGAAGTTCAGCAAAGAGGCCATGGTCGCTGGCTACGAGGCGGTGTTCGAGCGAGTGTTGGCTGATCCTCGCTGAGGCCCGCTTCGGGCCTGCTCGCTCCGCGGCACCAGCTCGATCACCGTCGCTTCCGGACGGCACAGGAACCGGAAAGGCGCGAACTTGCTCGTCCCCAGTCCGGGAGAGACGTGGAGATACGTGCGCCCGAAACGCGAGAGCCCCATGCAGAGGCGAGTGGGGATCGCGCTATTGGTGACCAAGGCCCCCACGAACGGCATCCGAACCTGGCCGCCGTGCGTGTGGCCCGACAGGACGAGGTCGTACCCGAGTGCCGCAAGCTCGGGTACCGGGTCGGGCGCATGGACCACGGCGAGCCCGAGAGCGGCGGGCCGCTCCCGAGCAGCCACCCGAAGGTCGTGGCGCTCGATGTGGGGGTCGTCCAGCCCGGCGACCTCCATCGACATGCCGTTTGCTGACAGCGTGACCCTTCGGTTGGCCAGGTACGTCCACCCGTCGGCCTCCAGTTGAGCCCGCAGGTCTCCCGGCCGGCTTCCCCGCCCCATCCGCTGAGGGCGGGCCTTGCGAAAGTACGACAGGTAGCTGAGAGGTTGCGGAGCGAAGTAGTCGTTCGACCCAAGGACGAAGTACGAGGCGAGCCTGCCGCGGACCGGGCGCAACGCTTCGACCGACCGCTCTACGGCTGCAGGCTCGCCGAGGATATCGCCGGTCACGACGCACACATCGGCCTGCGGCAGGGCCTGCACGAAGGCGGCCTTCCTCCGGTCGCCGGCCAGGAAGTGCAGGTCGGAAAGGTGAAGAACAGTGAGCGGCCCGGCCATGCCGGACGGCAGGGCCCCCACTCGGTACCTCGCCATTCGGTACCAGCGACGTTCGACGAAGACGCCGTAGGCTACGCAGGCCAGGCCGGCAACGCCGAGTCCCACCACCGACCGCACCAGGATTCCGGTTACATTGGCGAGGATTTCGGGCGACATGGAGACGCGATTCTAGTGGCGAGCGAAGACAGATCCGGCGACGACTCTCCGTCAGGCGAACCCAGCCGCTATCAAGTCCCGGCCGGCAGCCTGAAGGCCCGCCTCGCGCAGGACATGCGAACGGCGCTGAAGGCCGGCGAGAAGGTCAGGCTCTCGACCCTGCGCCTGCTCTCGGCGGCGGTCACCAACCGCGAGGTCGAACTGGGCCATCCCGTCACCGACGATGAGTTCGTAGGGGTGGCCAATCGCGAAGTGAAGCGGCGGCGAGAGGCGATCGAGGCATATACGGCTGGAGGCCGGGCGGACCGGGCAGCCACTGAGCGGGAAGAGCAACATGTCCTCGAGGCGTACCTGCCGGCCGGCCTGTCGGAGCTGGAAGTCGATGCGCTGATCGAAGAGGCCGTGGCCGCTACGGGGGCCGCCGGCCCGGGCGACGTCGGAAAAGTCATGGGGGTCGTGATGGCCAAGGCGAAGGGCCGGGTCGATGGGAAGCTGGTCCAGGCTCGCGTCCGCCTGGGCGCGTGAGAGCGAACAGTCCCGGGCTTAGGTCAGCCCGGTGAGGGCGACGGGCTGGGGCTCGGTTCCTTCTGCCCCACGTAGATGGTGACGGTGCTGCCGACGGGTCTCTTTCCGCTGGCAGGGACCTGTTGGAGCACGATGCCGTCGTTCTTCGGATCGGGATCCGGCTGCTGCACCACGTTCACCACGAACCCAGCACCCCTCAGAATGCTGGTGGCCTGTGCCTGGGTACGACCCACTACGTTGGGAACGGGCACCTTCGGCGCCTTCCCGTTGCTCACCATGATGGTGACCCGGCTGCCCAGCGTGGCGTGGGCTCCCCCGGCCGGGGTCTGGGAGAACACGACGCCTGCCCGCTCGGTGGACGCGGCCACCCGGACGAACGGCGTGAAGTTGGCCTTGACCAAGGTCTTCTCGGCGTCGGCCTGCTTCATCCCGACCACGTTGGGGACGGTGCCTCCGGCCGGAGCCGGCGCGGTCGGGAAGCCCCTCACGGGAAGCCCCGCTACGGCCCTGAGCATGAAGTCGTGCCAGATGGGGGCCGACATGGTCCCGCCGAATGCATGCAGCCCCGCCAGCTGGCCGGACGTGAGGATCGGAGCCCTCGTCATGTCGACGTTGCGATTCACGTAGCCGTAACCGGTCCAAACTCCGGTGGCCAACTGCGGCACATAGCCGACGAACCACGCGTCGGCGAAGTCCTGGGCGGTACCGGTCTTTCCCGCGGCGGGGCGCCCGATGATCGCCTTGGTCCCCGTGCCGTGGCTGATCACTCCCTGCAGCAAGCTGGAGACGGAGGCCGCGATCCTCGGTGCGATGGCCTGCTTGCACTGGGGCTTTGCCTTGAACAGCACCTTTCCCCTCCAGGACACCACCTTCTGGATGGCGTAGGGGTAGCAGTGGATCCCGTTGTTGGCGAGCGTGGCGAACCCCGCCGTCATGGACAAGGGATTCACCTGCACGGATCCCAGCGTGATTGCGCAGACGGCCGGCACGCTCACGTAGGAGTTGTAGGCGTAGCTGACCACGCCCATCTTCTTGGCGACCTCTTGAACCTTTTCCGGGCCAACGTCGGCGATGAGCTGGGCGAACCACACGTTCACCGACTCGGCGGTTGCGGTGGCCATATCCATGAAACCTCCGCTTCCGGCCTCGGCGTTGTGCGGACTCCACGACGGACCGCAGGGTCCAGGCGGGATGTGCACCGGGTTGGGCGTGTCGTAGACCTTGCCCAAGGGGATGCCCGCTTCCATCGCCGCCGCCAGTGTGAACGCCTTGAACGCGCTGCCGGCCTGGCGCCTGGACTGCACGGCGAGGTTGATCTTGTGCTTCGTGAAGCTGGGGCCGCCCACCATGGCCCGGATGGCCCCCGTCTGCGGCACCATGCTCACGAGCGAGCTCTCGGGGTTTCCGGTGAACGGGTTCCCCTCGTTGGGCATCCTGCCGGACACCGCCGCATCCGCGTACCGCTGGAGCTGTGGCTGATAGGTCGTGTAGATCTTCAGGCCGCCCTCGAAGAGGAACCGCTTGCGCTCCTCTACCGTATTGCCGAACACCTTGAGATATGTCTTGTAGTTGGGGTCGGACTGGATGGGGTGAAGGATCGTGTCCTGCACGAACTGCGCGAAATACGGGAGCGGCCGGTTGACGTTGCGCTGCTTGGCGGAGAGCTTGAGCGGGACCTTGATCGCCTCCGTGTACTGCTGGTCGGTGATCCAGCGGTACCTGAGCATGTCGTGAAGAACGATGTTGCGCTGTTTGACCGCGGTTTCAGGCTTGCGGACGGGGTCATAGTAGGTCGGGGCGGAGATCTGCGCGGCCAGCAAGGCCGACTCGGGAAGGGTCAGCTTCACGACGGACTTGCCGAAGTAGTACTCGGCGGCGGTCCCGATGCCGTAAGCGCCGTGTCCGAAATAGACATCGTTGAGATACAGCTCGAGGATCTGATCCTTGGTTTCGGTCTGCTCCAGACAGATGGCGTCTTTGGCCTCCTGGATCTTCCGCTTCAAGGTCTGTTCGTTCCCCGTGTAGAAGTTCTTCACGAGCTGCTGGGTGATGGTGGACCCGCCCTGGACCACCTTGCCGGCGCTGACGTTGGCCACGAGCGCCCGTCCGATCGCCTTCGCGTCCACGGGCCCGTGGTCGTA
>VAYC01000234.1 GCA_005885025.1 Actinomycetota bacterium
GATCATGCCAGGCCAGCCGGTGCACGTTGAGATTCCGGCGGACGACACCGCAAAGGGGCGCCAGTTCTGGGGCTCGCTCTTCGGGTGGCAGTTCGAGTCGTTCCCCGGACCGTTCGAGTACCACATGACCCGGATCAGCGACCAGGCCGGCGCCGCCATCACCAACATGGAGCCCGGCAAGCATGGGATACGCACCTACTTCGACGTGGACGAAATCAACGCCGGCGCCGCGCGCGTGCGGGAGCTCGGCGGCGAGGCTGGAGAGCCGGCTCCTGTGCCGAACATGGGCTGGTTCGCCGTTTGCAAGGACACCGGAGGGAACGAGTTCGGTCTCTGGCAGAACGACCCGTCCGCTCCGGCCCCGACCGGATAGACATCGTCCTGTCTAGCGATTTGTCACTCTTGCGCTGGGTCGCATGGCTTTTCGCCGCCCGCTTGGCATCCTGCTCGGGATGTTGGTCTTGGGGGTGACCATGCTTGCCGCCGCACCAGCGGCGCTCGCCAACGGCCACCACGAAGTTGTCACCTCCACGATGCACCGGCATGAGACCGTCCCGGTCCACGGCACCAATCCGTGCACCGGGGTGGCGTTTACCGGTACCCGAGACATCAACTCCGTCTTCCACATCACGTACTTCGTCAATGAGGACGAAGTGTGGGCGACCTTCACGGAGACGTCGAAGATCGCCCTGACCGACGAGAACGGGGTGACCTACTCAGGACATGCCACGTTCTGGGGCAACTTCAACGTGAACGAGCGGAACCGCAACTCCACGTTCACTCAGTCGGTCCACATCAGGGGCTCGGACGGATCGAGCATCGATGCACACGAAGTGACCCACATCACGTACAACGGCAACGGCGAGATCACGGTGTCGTTCGACAAACTGAGGTTCGTCTGCAGCTGAAGAATTTCGTGGCGACAAGCTGAGAGAGGCGGCTGTGCCGCCGCCCGGAAGCGACTCAGAGCCGGCCATGACGGGAGCCTGGTGAGCCGCTCGGTGTTGCAGTCGTGCGGGACGCTGGAGTGCGATGCGCCCAGAGCGCATCGCACTCCACGTCCACTTTGAAGCCCACGCTAGGCAAGCAAAGTGCTTCAAGCCGAACGGGTTGCCCGCCCGTATCTCTCAACGTCGGGACAACGGGGATAGTGATGCGCACGATCCGGCTCAGCGCAACCATGGCAATGCTCGCCCTGGGCCTGGGATCGGCACTCCCAGCCGGGCAAGCCAGAGCGGCCGACAGCCCTCCGGGACGCCTGGCGGCACGCATGGCATTGATCGTTCCCGACGTCGCGACGAGCGTGTGTGTAGCGTAGACGCGTGACCGGGCGCGTCCTCACGCTGCGCGAGCTGAACCGCGCGACGCTCGCGCGTCAGCTCCTGCTGCAGCGGAAGCGGCTTTCGCCGACGGCAGTGATCGAGCGCCTGGTCGGGATGCAGGCGCAGTGGCCGCCGGCAGGAATCGAACCTGAAGGGAGTCAGTCCGCCGGCGAGACGCCCACGAAGATGCAGAACGGATGTCCGGCGACGTCGGCGTACACACGCAGCGGCTCCTCGGGATCGTCAAAGCGGTCCAGGAGCAGCCGGGCCCCGAGCGCCAGAGCCCGCTCGTGCTGAGCCTCGAGATCCTGTGCCGTGGGCACCATCAGATCTAGGTGCAGCTGCTGCGGAACCGGCCCCTCCGGCCACGTCGCTCTCGGGAGCTCCGCCACCTGCTGAAACGCCACCCGGGTCGCGCCAGTGGGGTTCTGCAGCACCAGCCAGTCCCGCCCGGCCGGATCCGGTTCGCCTGAGGCCGGAGGCTCATCCCCCGGCCGGTACCGCAGGCCGAGCAACTCACGGTAGAACTCCGCAAGCGCGCGCGCATCGGTGCAGTCCAACACCACCTGTAGGAGTTCAGGAAATCCTCGCTGGGTTTCCACCGAACCACCTCCCCTGGCGTCTCGAGGTCCGACGCCAGATTCTGTCACCGTAGGGCGAGCCCGGGGCGGGTCCATGTCTTCCGGTCCCAGCAGGTCGGCCATTGGTCGAGGCGGGGCGCGCGCTGGGCCGCGTGAGGCATAGGCCTCGTAAGACAGCCTCGGCGCGGTGTCGAGTGACTCGGGGATCGCAGCCACAGTAGGCTAGCCAGAGTGACCTGGTACTCACGCGAAGACGCCGCTGAGCGAGCCGGGGTCGAGCCTTACTATCTCGTTCGACTGGTGGATCTCGCCATCCTGGCCCCCGAGGAGCCGGATCGCTTCTCGCCGGGCGACGTGCGCCGCGTGCTGATGGCCAAGTCGCTCGAAGATGCCGGGATCCCCCTCGACGGTGTCGCGGCTGCCATCCAGCGAGGCGCCCTGTCGCTCGCCTTCATGGACGCGGCCAGCTACGAGCGGTTCGCCACCCTCGCCCCCGAGACGTACCAGCAGGTCAGCGACCGGACCGGGATCCCGCTCGAGCTGCTGACGGTCATCCGCGAAGCGATCGGCATGGCTCAGCCGTCGCCCGATGACCGACTTCGCGAGGACGAGATGGCGATCGTGCCGTTCATCGAGCTCCAGGTCTCGGAGGGATTCCGGCCGGCCGCCATCGAACGGCTGCTCCGTGTCCAGGGCGACTGCACCCGTCGGATCGCCGAACAGGAGGCCGCCTGGTGGTACTCCGAGGTGATCGAGCGAGCGGCGGCTGCGGGCAAGGGCCCGGAGGAGATCGGGAACGTCGACCTCGCCGATCGGAGTGCCCCGCTATCGGAGCAAGCCGTCCTGGCCATGTACCACGCCCAGCAAGCGCGCGCATGGACCGCCAACATCATCGAAGGCTTCGAGGCGCTGATGGAGAAAGCGGGGATCCACAGCCGCCTCGAGCGACTACCGGCGATCTGCTTCCTCGATATCACCGGCTACACGCGGCTGACCCAGGAACGCGGCGACGATGTGGCCGCCGACCTCGCCTCGACGGTCGCGCGGCTGGTGCAGCGCAGCTGCGTGCAGCATGGCGGCAAACCCATCAAGTGGCTTGGCGACGGCGTGATGTTCTACTTTCGCGACCCCGCTCCGGGCGTCCGCGCCGCCCTCGAGATGGTGGATGGGCTCAAGGCGGCCGGGTTGCCGCCAGCTCACGTCGGCCTGCACGCCGGACCGGTCCTGTTCCAGCAGGGCGACTACTTCGGCCAGACCGTGAATCTCAGTGCGCGCATCGCCGACTATGCGCGGCCCGGCGAGGTGCTGGTCAGCCAGGCAGTAGCCGACGCCTCGCAGGAGAAGGGGATCGCGTTCGCGGATATCGGTCCGGTGGAGCTCAAAGGCGTGTCCGGAATAGTGCACTTGCTACGGGCCCACCTCGCCTGATTGGTTCGACTCTCGTCTCATCGGCATCGCCGCCTCTAGATCGTGCCCGTCGGCGCGAACATGCCGCGGCTGATGATGACCCGCATGATGTCACTCGTCCCGTCCCAAATCTCGTCGAGCTTTGCTTCGCGGAACCATTTCTGGACCGGCGAGTCACGAAGATATCCGCGTCCTGCGAGGGTCTGGCATGCGGCCCAGGTCGCGAACATCGAGGCTTCAGACGCGGCGAGCTTCGCCTGTGCCGCCTCGACGGCGAACGGCTTCCCCGAATCGGCCAGCCGCGCCGCGTGCCGAGAGAGCAACCGCGCCTGATCGAGCCGCATCTTCGCGTCGACGAGCCGGAAGGCGACCGCCTGGAACTGGTGGATCGGTTGGTCGAACGCGCGGCGCTCCTTCGCGTAGGCGACGGCGTGTTCCAAGGCCGCCCGACCGATGCCGAGTGAGTTGGCGGAGAGCTGGACCCGAGCTCGGTCAAAGAACTGCATCAAGCCGCGGAACCCTTTCCCCTCCTCGCCGATCCGCCGATCGTCCGGGAGGAAGCACTCCTCGAAGAACAGCTCCCCGGCGGGGAAACACCGGCTGCCCATCTTGGGAAGAGGCGGCCCGGTGGTGAACCCGTCATCGCCGCGCTCGACCACGAACGCCGTGATACCCCGCGAGCCCGATCCGGGAGAAACGGTGGCGAACACCGTGCACAAGTCCAGGACCGGACCGTTGCCGATGAACCGCTTCTTC
>VAYC01000235.1 GCA_005885025.1 Actinomycetota bacterium
TGTAGCGGCCGCCGAGTGACTCGATGAACCTGCCGTAGGCGCGCAGCAACTCCTCGCTCTTGATGCGCTTGGGGTCGCCGATGATGACCGCCTTGCCGCCCCCGAGATCCAGGCCGGCCGCGGCTGCCTTGAAGGTCATCCCTCGTGCCAGCCGCAGGACATCGCGCAGGGCTTCCTCGTCGGAGCCGAATGGATAGAAGCGCGTACCGCCGAGGGCGGGCCCGAGGGTGGTCGAGTGGATGGCGATAATTGCCCGGAGGTTGGTGGGAGGGTCGTGGAAGAACACGACCTCCTCGTATTCACCGCCGAGCTGGTCGAAGACGCCCACGTCAGCGTTCGGGAGTGTAGCAAACGCCCTCTCTCGGCCATCCGAACCGGGTCGAGCCGTGCGCGCGGCTTACCTATAATGCCCCGATGATCCCATGCGCCTATCTGCGCGTGTTCCGTCCTCTCGATTCGTTCCCGCCGGAGGAGCGGGCGCAGTGGCACAGCTACATCGAAAGCGGCGGGCCGCCTCCGGCTCGCCGTCCCGCCTACCGCGACGAGCCGACCGAGAAGGAGCGCCACGTCGGACTCCTGGCGTCCCTCGAGGGGGAGTACGCGGACATCCGCCACGTCGACGGCATCGACTACGTATGCCCGTGGCGAACGCGGCTTCGGATCCTGGCGGGCATGATCTCGCTGCGTGAGTCGGGCCCGCCCGAGATGGTCGACGCGTTCGTCCCCGAGACGGAGGCGAAGCGGGCGGCCCGCGAGCTGGCCAGGCTGAAGCGACGCAACCCCTCCGAAGCCCCCGCGATGCTGCAGAGTCCCTGGCACGTCCCGGTCCGGTGGTTCGTGCTGGTCGACGACGAGGAGCGCCGGCTGGCGGAGAGTGAATCGGGGGAGTTCCGCCTGTCGTACTGGACGCCGCTCACCACGGCCAGGCGGCGCGCCGAACGAGCGCTTCAGATCCTGCGTCGGTCCGAGCTCGCCCCCATCGGCGAGCCCATCCGGGAGCTGGCCGAGTGGCTGTCGGGGTTTCCTCTGGGTTCGGTGGTCGAGCTGGACTACGGGGCGGTTTCTTCGCTGTTCACATGGGACGAGCTCGACAACGACCACAGCGGCAGGGAGATCCAGGAAGCGATCGAAGCGGTGGGGCGCCCCGGCGGGATGCCCGAAGCGGCTGAGCTGTACCAGGCGGTTTCGAATCGGTGGGCAGAAGCCCTCAACCGCGAGTCGCTGAACTAGCCGAAGTGGCGAGGGGCAGAATCGAACTGCCGACACCGCGGTTTTCAGCCGCGTGCTCTGCCAACTGAGCTACCTCGCCGAACGATCGCCGGCGGCTTCGCCGCCTCGCGGTCCCGACCGGATTTGAACCGGCGATCTCCGCCTTGACAGGGCGGCGTGTTGGACCGGGCTACACCACGGGACCCTATGCGTTTCGCGTGCCCCCAACGGGATTCGAACCCGTGCCTCCGCCTTGAAAGGGCGAGATCCTAGGCCGCTAGACGATGGGGGCGACCCCATCCGCCCCCGGCCCGGGGGCAGCGCAGGTCAGTATAACGCTGCCATGTGCTACCCCCTGCAGAAGTCGCTCCCCTCCAGGGCCTCGTCGCCTTGAGTTCCGAGTGGGCCGGACCAGGGGGAGATGGTCCCGTCGTTCTTCATGTTCGCGATGGTCGTCTTCAACTCACTGGTGACCATCGCTCCGCCCAGGCCGGTGAAATTGGCACTCGGGAAACCGACCAGTTGATCGTCTCCTCGGAGCGCCACGAGGTATGCCGGCCCTCCGGGCCCCACCGTGCACGGTTGCGAAGGAACCGGATCGACTTTCTCGGGGCTGTCCCAGGACGCCAATGGCATCACGGTGCCATCGGGCTCGACCGCGAAGACCTCATTGGCGAACTTGTTGGGCACCAAGATGTCCCCAGGAGCGGCGGAGAAGCTGCGCGGCGCAACCGCCGGCCCCTCCGCCTGAGACCCCACGTCTGCGACGAACGTCGCGGAGCCTGAAGTGGACACCCGCCAGACCTGACCGTCGTGGGTGGTGAGGATCATGTCGCCTCCCCACGTGCCCACCCTATCGAAGGTGATTCCCATCCCGTTCGGCGGAACTGACGGTGGCAGTTTGACGAACCGAGTGACCGCCCCACGGGAGATGCGGAATGCGGTCCGGCCTTGGGTGGCAAACAGATCGCCCCCGAACCGGGCGGTGGGGACCGCGATGTATCGCTCCGTGCACTGCTGGCCCCTCCTTGGAAGTGTGGCGAACAAGAACGAGGTCCCGTGTGGGGCGATCGCGGTGATGTGGAACGAGCATTCCTGGGTAGCGAACACCGCCGAAGCGGTGACCGCTACCCCTACCGGGCGGTCGATGGTGGCGAAGACGAAGGGCGTTGGTGGCGGAGCCCTGAGCACGGAAAGAGCGACCAGGGGGGCCGCCAGAAAGAGGCGCATTGGCTACCTCCTCGCAGAATCCAGCCGGAGAACGGCCAGTATCCTACGCCTCTCGTTTTTCATGCTCGTTCGACCTGAGGCTTGCGTCAGCAGACCGACGATCAAGCCGCGTTTGACATCTCCATTCGGAGGGTGAAAGCCTCCACTGCCCTTTTGAGCCCCCGACCAAAGGGAGGACTGGCATGAGAAGGCTGCTGGTGAGCATGGCATCCATCCTCGCGCTCATTGGGATGTTCGCTGGAGGAACGACCTCGGCGTCGCCGGCACCCAAGCAAGCTATCGACGCCTTGGTCAGCGAGGCGAGCCCCACCGGACAGCATCCGCAGAACGCCCAGAACGAGCCCGCCTTGGCCGTCGACCCCACCAGGTCGAACGTCCTCGCCGCCGGCGCCAACGACTTGGTTGACATGCAGCCCTGCTCTCAGCAAGCCTCCACTACGGCTGGGGCGTGCTCATTCCCCCTTGGCACGTTCAATCTCGGGGTGGGCATCACCGGCGTCTATTTCTCGTTCGATAGCGGCCACACGTGGATCCAGCCTGAGTACCAGGGCCTCACCGCCGCGGACTGCGACCCCACGGTCGAGCCGTGCACCCCGCACCCTGGGCCGATCCACACCGTGCCGAACTACTACGAGAACGGGCTCCGATCCCGGAGCGACCCGGGGGTGGCGTTCGGTCCCGCTCCCGTCAACGGGACGTTCTCGTGGGACAACGGATCTCGGCTTTACGTGTCCACTTTGGCCACGAACCTGACGGACACGATCATCAAGCACGGAGGGGTGAACTCGACCTTCGCCATCACCGTCTCGCACATCGACGACGTGACCGAAGAGCGGATCCAGGACCAGGCCAACTGGTCCAAGCCATACTTCGTCCCGGCCCACGTCGCTTCTTCCGCGGGGCTCGACAAGGAGCAGGTCTGGGCGGATAACGCCTCCTCCAGCCCATTCTTCGGGAACGTCTATCTGTGCTACTCCGATTTCCACAGCTTCAGTCACGGCAACAGCTTCCCGCTCAAGCCCATGGTGGCGACATCGACCGATGGCGGGCTGACCTGGAAGGCCCACCAGGTAGCGCCGCCCCATGCCAACCGCACGCACGGCGCGTACGACGCCTGCACCGTG
>VAYC01000219.1 GCA_005885025.1 Actinomycetota bacterium
TCTCCGAGGAGATCGTCGACATGGTGGCCGAGGACGACAAAGTGGTCATTCGGTCGATCTCTCGGGGCACCCACCAGGGCGAGCTGATGGGCATCCCCGCCACCGGGAAGAAGGTCCAGGTCGACGAGATCCACATCGTGCGGATCAAGGACGGGAAGATGACCGACCACTGGGGTCTGTTCGATCAGGCCGGCATGATGGCGCAGCTCGGCATGATGCCCGGCGGGAACTGACCGAAGAGCACACGAGGATCCCTAGGCCTCGAGGGGCCGGTACAGATCGCGGGCGATCACTTCCCGCTGGATCTCGGTGGTCCCTTCGTAGATGCGGGGGGCGCGAACCTCCCGGTAGAGATGTTCCAGCGGGTGTCCCCGCTCCAGGGCGGCCGCCCCGTGGATCTGGACGGCCGAGTCGACGACGAACTGAGCCGTCTCCGTGGCGAAGAGCTTGGCCATGGCCGACGAGCGAGTGATGTCGGGAGCGCCCCCGTCGTAGGCCGCCGCCGCCGCGTACACCATGAGCCGGGCGGCCTCCGTTCGGGTGGCCATCTCCGCCAGCAGATGCGACACGGCCTGGAACTCGCGCAGCGGCTTGCCGAACGCTTCGCGAGAGGCAGCGTGCGCCAGGGCCGCGTCGAGGGCGGCCTGGGCCATCCCGACGACGAAGGCGCCGACGCTCGGCCGGAACAGGTCCAGCGTGGCCATCGCCACGCGAAACCCCTGGTCCACTTCGCCGAGGACGTGATCGGCGGGCACCTTCACCCCGTCCAGTTCGAGGCGCCCGATGGGATGGGGCGACAGGAGCTCGAGCGGGGTTCCCGACAGTCCCGCGACGTCACCGGGGAGAACGAACGCCGTCACTCCCCGAGCCTTCGCGCCGGGCGTAGTCCGGGCGAAGAGGACGTACACGTCGGCGTCGGGCGCGTTCGAGATCCAGGTCTTCACCCCGGTCAGTCGGTACTGCCCGCCCTCACGCTCCGCCCGGAGCTCGATGGCGCCGGCGTCCGAACCGTGCTCGGGTTCGCTGAGAGCGAATGCGGCCACCGCCTCTCCCCGGGCCACTGCCGGCACCCATCGCGTCACCAGGTCTTCGCTTCCGGACTGGAGGATCGGATAGGCGCCGATCCCCTGCATGGCGAGCGCGGTCTCGGCCTCGGTCGAGGCCTGGGCCAACCCTTCGCGAAGGAGGCAGACTTCGATCGCCGAGATGTCACCGGGCGCGCTGCCCCCCGCGTGTTCGGGGAACAACCTGGGCAGCAGGCCGTTGGAAGCCAGGGCTTGCACGAGCGGACGGTTCACCCGGCCGGGGTCTCCCGCCGCAGCGATGGGGGCGAGGACCTCCGAGGCCAGCGCGCGAGCCTCGGCCCGGAGGGCGCGTTGCTCGTCGGAGAGGGCGAAATGCAGGCCGGCCACGGGTGGCGTATACCACGCGTTGACCGGTGGCGCACGCGAGCGGGAGGAAGGGATGGACGAGTCGCCGTACTGGAACCCTCGGCACGAGACCATGCCACGCGAGGGGACCCTGGCCCTCCAGGTTCGGAAGCTCCGCAATCTGGTGGAGTGGGCCGACGCCCAGGTCCCCTGGCAAGCCAAACGTCTCCGCAACGCGGGGGTTACGGCCGACTCGATCCACGCGCTGGACGACCTCCGCCGCATCCCGCTCATGACTCGGGACGAGTGGATGGAGGGGCAGCTCGAAGAGCCGCCGTACGGCACGAACGTCGCCGCGCCGAAGGACGCGGCCATCCGCTACCACATGACGTCGGGCACTACCGGCAAGACGCCGATCCGCGTGCTCGACGGGATGAAGGACTGGGAGTGGATCGCCGAGATGTGGTGCTACGGCCTGTGGGGGTTCGGCGTGCGACCGGTCGACACCGTATTCGTAGCGTTCGGATACTCGACGTTCATCGGGTTCTGGGGCCTGCACTACGCCTGCGAAAAGATCGGCTGCCTGACCCTCCCCGGCGGAGCGCTCACCACCGATCAGCGCGTCAAGCAGATCGTGGACATGGGCGCGACCGTGGTCTGCTCCACTCCGACCTACGCCCTGCGCATGGCCCAAGAAGCGAAGACGCTCGGTATCGACCTGGCCCGTAGCTCGGTCCAGCGGCTGATCCTGTCCGGCGAACCCGCCGGGTCGATCCCCGCCACGAAGAAGCTGATCGAATCCGAGTGGGGGGCGAAAGCCGGCGATACGGCCGGCATGACCGAGCTCGGCACGATCATGATCTTCGAGTGCGCAAAGCAACCCGGCGGCACCCACATCATCGAGGACAACTACATCGAGGAGGTCCTCGACCACGACTCGGGTGAGCCGCTCCCTTACGGGGAGATGGGCGAGCGGGTGGTCACCTCCTTCGGCCGGGGGTTCATCCCCGTGCTGCGCTACCGCACCCGCGACTTCGTGGTGAAGGTCCCGGGTTCGACGTGCACGTGCGGCCGAACCTGGGACATCTACGACGGAGGAATCCGCGGACGGGTCGACGACATGAAGCTCGTTCGCGGGACGAACGTGTATCCGCGCGCGGTCGAAGCGATCATCCGCGAGCACCCCGAGATCGACGAGTTCCAGATCCACCTGTACACGGCCGAGGGCCGGCGCGACGAGATCGAGGTCCTGGTGGAGGTCTCCGACGCCAAGGCCGACGCCGCCGAGATCCTGGCTGCCCTGGAAAGGGAGCTGGCCGACACGCACGAGGGGCTCCGGTTCGGCGTCAAGCAGGCCGAAGCGGGGTCGCTCCCCCGCTTCGAGCTGAAGGCCAAGCGGCTGCTCGACGACCGCATCGTCATCGGGACCGAAGGCGAACGGAGGACGCAGGCATGACCCACCAGATGAAGAACCTCATGGACGCCGACCTCTCGGAGGCCGAGTGCATGGTCGTCGACGTCTACCGGCAGCTCGCCCGAACCGTCGAGATGCACAGTGACGAACTGCCGCCGTTCGCCAAGCGCAACGCCCTCAAGGCCATGGCCGCCCTGTGGCAGGTCATGAACGGCCTGGACATGGACCCGGGCCAGGTCTACCACCTGGGCGCGTGAGCCCTGTCCCCGACCCTACGCACCGGTGTCGAAGCGCATCGGCCGATCAGCGGCCGGCGAGCGCCCATGCGACTGAAGGTCGACCCCGATGACCCGTCGCCCAGCAGCGAGGAGCCCCACGTTGGGGCCGAACATCTCGACGACCCGAACCCGCCATGTAGGAGGATGAGCGGCTCGCCTTCGCCGGTGACCTGGTAGCTGAGCTCGATCCCGTTGACGCGGGCAAGACTGGATGGATTCGTCGGCATTGTCGCATGCTCCTCGCTGTGTTCGTGATCTACCCCGCCCCCGGTAGGGCGAGCCACCCCCATTAGGGGGATTCTGCGGCCGCACTCAAGTTTTCGACTCGATTTCGTCGATCCCTGTGAAGAGGGGTAAGGAGGTTCGGATGCGTTGGTGTATCGCGTGCGGTACCCGCCTCAGCCCGGAGGCTTCCAGATGCTGGTTGTGCCACGCGCCAGCGCCCAGCGAGATGAGAGGGGCCGGGCCTCAGGCCGAGGCCCCGATCGTCCCCAGGGACCATGTGGCGGAGGGTCCACTCGCTCGGACCAGCGAACACGGTGATCCAGATCCCGTGTCCGCCGCCGCCTTCTCACAGGCACGGAGGCGGCCCAGCTGGTTCGGAGTTCGGGCGACGGCCTGGGTGACGGTTCTGACCGCGGTCTTCGCGGCGGCCACGGTGGCGATGTTCGTGCCGGTCCTCTCCAAAGATTTCCTCTACGGGATCTCCGCGATCAGTGTCGCCGCTGTAGCGCTGCACCGTGCGGGCAGAATCGCCGCGCTCCATCTCTTGCGGCGCACGGGCCTGGCCTAGCCGACCGGGTCGATCTGACACAGATCGGCCCGGCCGGCAGCCAACACGGTGTCGGCCTCGTCGTACGTCGTGATGTTTCCACCGACCATGGTGGCGACATCAGCCTCGTTCCTGATTCGATCGCTGAAGGGAACCAGGAACAACCGCCCGTATTCCGGCCGAGTTCGCCGCGTCGTTTGACCCACCAGCACCCGGACGAAGTCACACCCGCGATCCCTCATCATCCGGGCGGCGGCGACCGCCTCGTCGGGCCCGGTGCCTCCTCGTGCCCAGTCCGTCGCGTTCAAGCTGACGCCCAGGGGCCTCGCTCGCGGCCAGGCCGATCGAACGGCGTCGAAGACTTCCAGGGGGAACCGCATGCGGTGTTCGAGCGAGCCTCCGTGATGGTCGTGTCGCATGTTGGAGAGCGGCGAGATGAAACTCGACAGCAGGTAGCCGTGCGCGAAGTTCAGGAGCACCAGGTGGCAGTCCGCAGCGAGGGCCATGCCGACGGAGCGGACGAACGCTTCGGTGACGAGCCGCATGTCGTCGCCGCCCATGGACGACGAAAGCACCGGCCACCCTCCATCGCGGAGCGGGCGGTCCACGCCGCCCCGCCGCGGCCTGGTCGAACCTCGCGGCCCGGCGTGGCCAAGCTGGAGGATGACCCGCGCTTCCGATTCCGCATGGATCCGCTCGAGGATCCGCCGCCAGGCTTCGGCATGCTCCTCCCGATACATCCCCGGCGTGCCCGGTGTGATTCGACCCTCCGGGGAGACGGCCACCATCTCGGTGAGGACGAGCCCGGCGCCAGACCTCGCGGCCTCCAGCAGTTGGCCCTCGTGTCGCTCGTTCGGTGTCCCGTCGACGGCAGTGTCGTCCCCCACCGGCGCGATCACCACCCGGTTTGGCACACGCTCCTCGCGGAGCCGTAGGGGCGCCAGCATGGGGGGCGCAGCGATCAGGACTGCCGACGCGTTCCGGCGTCCCTCGGCCCGGGCGGCAAACGAGGCGTCGACCGCCGTGACGAACCTCGGGTCGCGCCGCCGGAGCTCCAGGTGGGTGATGCGGCCGCTCCGCGTGAGCAGGTTGAACGCGAACTGCAGCGGCTCGAACGAAGAGCGCCGCCGGACGGTCTCGAAGTATGTGGCGCTCTCCAGAGCCGCTTGCTGGAACCGCTCCACCACGGGTTGCCGCTCCATCTCGTAGTCCACGAGCGCGGCCTCGAGGTTGCGGGGTCGGCGCTCCAGGGCCTCGACCAGCGCGATGGCGTCTTCCATGGCCAGCTTCGTCCCGGACCCGATCGTGAAGTGCGCCGTGTGGGCGGCGTCGCCGAGCAGGACGAGGTTGCCGTCGTGCCACGTCTGGTTGCTGAGCGTGACGAAGCTGACCCACAAGGAGCGGTTCGACATCAGCGAACGGCCGGCGAGGTCCTCCGCGAACAGCTTCTCGCAGTAGGCGATGCTGTCCTCCTCGGTGGCCTCGTCGAGGCCGGCCGCCCGCCACGTGGCCTCGGGGCATTCCACGATGAACGTGCTGGTCGCGGCGTCGAACGGATAGGCGTGGACCTGGAACAGGCCGTGGTCGTTCTCCCGGAAGATGAATGTGAACGCCTGGAAAACCAGGTCGGTCCCGAACCACACGAACTTCGTGCTGTGCACGTGGAGGGAGGGCCGGAAGGCGCCCTCGTGCAGTCGCCGGGCCAGGCTGTTCACCCCGTCCGCGCCCACCACCAGGTCGCCTTCGGGGAGATCGATCATCTCCTGGAAGAACTTCAGCTCCACGCCGAGCTCGCGGCACCGCTCCTGCAGGATGGCCAAGAGCTGCTTCCGAGCAAGGCCGGAGAAAGCGTGCCCGCGGGACCGCACCGTCTCACCCCGGTAGCGGATGTCGATGGCGTTCCACGTTGCGAAGCTCTCGATGATGCGATCGAACGTCGGGCGGTCGGCGTC
>VAYC01000220.1 GCA_005885025.1 Actinomycetota bacterium
CAGTGAGCCGGGCTCGCGGGCGATGACGTCCCACTCTCGGTAGAAGCGATTGTCGCGGTCGTAGTAACCCTGCGCGTACGAGGGGTGGCACGCCCTGGGCTCGACCACCACGGCGTCGACGATCAACCCGGGGATCACCGTCCGGTTGGGGTCACGCCGGATCGTGGTCTCGTCCACGAGCTCCTCGCACACCACGATCACCCGGTCGGCGGCGAAGGCGGCTTCCTTCTGGCAGCCCAGCAATCCCCAGATCTGCGTGTCGCCGGCCGCGTCGGCGCGCTGGGCGTGGACGATGGCGACGTCGGGGTTGAGCGGCGGCACCGCGTACAGCCGTTCGTTCCCGTAGGGGGAATCGATCGGCACGATCCTCGGGTTCGCCTTGGGGAGGTCGCTCTCCAAGCGCGCCGCGCCTGCGGTGTATCGGCACACCATGCCGAAGTGGCTGTACTCCTCCAACTCGAAGGGGCCGCCCTCCGTACTTTCGACCCGGCGCCGGATGGCGTGCAGCGAACCCACTCCCGGATTCCCCAGCCACGAGAACACCAGCTTCCTCGCCACTCCGGCCGCCACCATCTGGTCGTAGACGACGTCGGGGGTAAGCCGGCAGAGCGTGAGGTCTCGCTTGCGCTGACGGATGATCTCGTGTCCAGCAGCGAAGCAGATCAGGTGCGTGAAACCCTCGATGGCCACAGACTCGCCGTCCCGAACCAGTTCGCCGACGGCCTCACGCATCGAGGTGACCTTCGAAGCCGTGGCCATCCGCTTCCTTTTCGCCCCGCCGACGGCGCCGATCAGGCCGTCTCGGGTGCTTCCGGGCCTGCTTCGTACGGGCCGACGGCCCGCCGGAACGCCTTCGGCCCTACCCGCCCCACGTCGACGCACGCTTCCTCGAAGATGCGAAGTCCGGTCGCGACCTGCGCCAGGTTGATGAGGAGCGGCGGGGCCATCCGGACCACCGCATCCCCGGCCCGGAGGACCAGCGCCCCCCGCAGGAAGCAGGCGACCTCGACGGCGTCGGCCGTCTCGGCGTCCTCGAACTCGATACCGATCATGAGCCCGAGGCCACGAACCTCCCTGACCAGTGGCTGTCGTTCGGCGATCGCCCGGAGCCCGTCGAGCAAAGCCGTGCCGGCGCGCTCGGTGTTGGCGAGCAACCCCCCCTCGATGAGGTCGATCGTGGCCAGGGCTGCCGCGCACGACACCGGGTTGCCGCCGTAGGTCGAGCCGTGCGCCCCCATCGGCCACGTCATGAGGTCGGCCCGGGCAATCATGGCGGCGAGCGGCATCCCGCTGGCGATCCCCTTCCCCGCCAGCAGGATGTCGGGCTCCACACCGAAGTGCTGAACCGCCCACATCCTGCCGGTTCGGCCCATCCCTGATTGCACCTCGTCGGCCACGAGCAGAATGCCGTGCTCCGAGCAGAGGTCGCGCAGCCGTGGCAGGAAGTCCTTGGGCGGGATCACGTACCCGCCCTCCCCCAGGACGGGCTCGACCACGATCGCGGCGATCTCTGACGGGGGGGCCAGCCGCTTGAAGATCACGTCCTCGATGTAGCCCGGGCCGTCCCCTCCGTATGGCGCGAACAGCACTCCAGGAAGCATCGGACCGAATCCCTCGTGGTACCGGGCCTTCGACGCGGTCAGCGAGACGCTCCCGTACGACCGCCCGTGGAACGAGCCGATGAACGAGATCAAGTACTGGCGGCGGGTATGGTGCCGGGCCAGCTTGATGGCCGCCTCGACCGCCTCCGTTCCGGAGTTCGTGAGGAACGTCCGAGTCGGGCCCGACATCGGCGCGATGCGGTCCAGACGCGCGCACGTCTCGGCGTAGATCGGCAGGAAGAAATCGCTCGCCGAATAGTGCAGGAGGCGTTCGGCCTGCTCGGTGATGGCCCGGACCACGTCCGGGTGCGAATGGCCCGTCGAGCACACGGCGATGCCCGCGTTGAGGTCTAGCAGGATGTTGCCGTCGACGTCCTCGACCATGGCTCCCGCACCCCGGGCAGGCACGAACCCGTAAGCGCGCGGGAGCGACGGGCTGGTGACCTGAGCGTCGGCATCCATCAGCTCGCGGGCCCGAGGGCCGGGCACCTCGGTCAGGAGGCGCGGCTCCGTGAGCCCGGCCAGGTCCGCGTAGGAGAGCGTGGTCTTCAGTTCCAGGTCAGTCCTCGATCACCGTCTGGCTCTGCTCGCGCAGGTACTGCTGGACGTAGTGCAGGCCGCCCCCGGCCTTGCCGGTGGTGCCCGATCCCTTCCACCCGCCGAAGGGCTGCATTCCCGGCCAGGCGCCGGTCGTGGCCCCGGCCTTTCGGTTCACGTACACCACCCCGGCCTGGATGGTGTCCAGGAACTTCTGGATCTCTCCTTGGTCCTGGGAGTAGAAGCCGGCGGTCAGCCCGTACTCCGTGTCGTTGGCGCGCTTCAGCGCTTCGTCGAGCGAGTCCACGGGCGCGACGGCCACGAACGGGACGAATAGCTCGTCCTTCCACACTCGATTGTCCGTCGGGGCCTCCACGATCGTGGGCTTGACGAACAGGCCCCGGCCCAGATCGCCGTCCTTCATCCGCTCGCCACCGAGGAGGACCTTGCCTCCGCCCTTCTTCACGTCCTGGACGGCCTTCTCGAACGTCTCGACGGCCTTCTCGTTGATGACGGGACCGGTATAGATGTCTCGCTCCAAGGGGTTGCCGACCTTCAACGCGGATGCTTTCTGCACGAGCTTGTCGACGAACTGGTCGAACACGGCCCGCTCCACGTAGACGCGGCTGCAGGCCGAACACTTCTGGCCCGAGTACCCGAACGCCGAGCGCATGACGCCTTCGGCGGCCTTGTCCAGGTCGGCCTTGGCCGAGACGATGGCCGGGTTCTTCCCGCCCATCTCGCAGATGGCCGGCTTCGGGTAATCCTTCGCGAAGTGCTTGTAGATCTGCATGCCCACGGTGTAGGACCCCGTGAAGGTGAGGCCGTCGACGCGCGGGTTCGTGTAGATCTCCTCACCCACCGCGCTTCCGGGGCCGGTCAGCACGTGGAAGGCGCCCGCCGGAACGCCGCCGCCGCGGAGGCACTCGTAGAGCTTCAGCCCGGTGAAGAAGCCCTGATGGGAGGGTTTGAACACCACGGTGTTGCCGGCCACGAGCGCCCCGCCGGCCGGACCCCCGGCGAGTGCCATGGGGAAGTTGAACGGGCTGATGACTCCCCACACCCCATAGGGCTTCAGGACGCTGCGGTTGTGCTCACGCTCGGACAGTGCGCCCATCTGGAAGGAGAAGCCCTGATTGTCCTCCATCTGCTTGCAGTAGTAGCGGATGAGGTCGGCGGTCTCCTCGACGTCGCCGATGGCCTCGAGCCGGCTCTTGCCCACCTCCATCGCCATGAGCGCGGCCAGCTCGTAGGCGCGATCGCTGATCGCGTCCGCCGCCTGGCGCATGATCCTGACACGCTCGTCCCAGGGCGTGCCGGACCACTTCGGGAAGAACTTCCTGGCCGCCTCGATGGCGTCCTTCGCGTCCTGCTTGGTGGCCCGGGCGAAGTAGCCGATGACGATGTCCCGGTCGATCGGAGACCGCTCCTCGTCGTAGCCCTCGCCCTCGCGGGCCTCACCGTTCACGTAGAACTGGTGCTTCTGTCCCAGCCACGACCTCGCCGTCCTCATGCCCTCCTCGTAGTCGGCGTGGAGCTTCGGATTGTCAGCGGACATCGTGGCGTAGGTGATTCGAACCCTCTCTGCCATCCCCATACCTCCGTGCGAATGTGTCCTGAGGGACTCGCCGTCGGGCGGGCCCTCACACCTGCATCCATCCTAGCCGGATGTTGCGAACGCCGGCCGGCGGAACCTCTCTGCGGCTTCGCGCGTCCAGGTACCAGACTTGCACCCCTGGCCGCGGGCTCCGCGCCCGCACTCGTGCAGGTCTGCTGCTCGGCCGTGGCCGGCAGGGCGCTCCGGCTCGGTCGTGGTCGTGACGGCCGGCGCCGCCAAGGTCGCCGTCCCTCGCTCTGCCGGCGTCGGCGTCACGGCCACTGGTTGGCACCTCGTCCTGGCCGCCGCCTCGCGCCCGCGCCCATCAGGCCGAGCCGGTAGGCTGCCCGCAATGCGGGAGGCGGTCGCA
>VAYC01000228.1:0-2674 GCA_005885025.1 Actinomycetota bacterium
GACGCCGCTATCGTCGCAGCGGTCCCGTCCCCCATCTGCGACTTGTCACCGACGGACCACCCGCCCCCGTGAACAAGAATGATGGACGGGGTGTATCTCGAGAGCCCCGACTCGTAGACATCGAGAGTGAGCGTCAGACCATGACTCGTTGTGAAGAATGGAACGTCGCGTACGACTCCGCTGAACGCCCAGGCTGATCTAACCGGGCCAAAGGTGACTGCAACGGTCAGAAGCCCCAGCAGAATCGCACGTGATCTCCTCACCGAGCGCCCCCAGATGCTCTCTTCACGGACGGAATCGCGAGACTACATTAGACGAGGTGATCGATGGTAGAAGAATCGCGAAACCCATAGTGCCGCCAAGCTGCATGCCATCCAGCTGGCGGGCCTGCTCCAGGGGTACCCGGGAGGCGGCCGGGAAACTTACCGTCCTACGGGTCGAGCTCCGGGTATCGCGTGTGACCCTCGACTTGGAGCCTGCACGGAGGGAAGGCCTAGCTGACTTCAGCGAGAGCCAAATTGTTCTGCCTCAGTTCGTGACTCACAGAGCATCGGTCTCCCGAGATCGCCGCCCTAGCGGGCGAGGAGGGTCCCATCCTTTCCCCCCGACGGTTTGTCCCCTGCGGCCGCGGATGGAATGCTTGGGCCGAGCCGGGCTCCTTCTCGGGCGGGCCCGGCCACGACGAAGGGGAGACGTTCGATGGATTCGGCGCTGTTCATCTGCTGGGGGGCCACCGCCCCGGGGCGGGAGCGGAGGGCCGTGGAGCTGTTCGGGGAGACGCTGCGGTTCCTGACCAGGCTGGTCCAGGACGGGAGGGTGGCCTCGGTGGAGCCCTTCTTCCTCCAGCCCCACGGGGGCGACCTGGAAGGCTTCTTCATCATGCGGGGCGACCGCGACGAATTGAGCAAGATCCGGGGCGAGGACGACTTCCAGCGCTACTCGGTTCGGGCCCAGGCGGTCGTCCAGAACTTCGGGGTGATCGAGGCCATCACCGGGGAGCAGCTCAACAAGCACATGATGTGGTTCACCGAAGCCGCCCGAGAGGTCGGCGGCCCGGGCTAAGGATCCCCGATCCCGTAGATCGCGCCGCCTCGGGTCCCCACGTAGATCCGGTCGTCCCACACTGCAGGGGTGGACTCGACGCAGCCGGAGAGCTGCACCCGCCACAGCTCGGTGGGGCGCCTGTGGGGGCTGGAGATGTCGAAGTCGTGCAAGACTCCGCTGCAGTCGCCAACCAGGATCTGGCCGTCGACGGGCACCGGCGACATCCACGTGGGGCCGGGGAGCTTCTTCCTCCACCAAACCTTGCCCGTCCGCTGGTCCACCGCAACCAGTGCCCCCGCGGTGTCCAACACGTAGACCATCCCGTTGTACAGCGCTGGCGTGGAGAGGATCCCTCCGTCCGGATTGAACCCGCCGATCTGCACGCTCTAGACGACCGGGTCGTTCGGCTTGCGGGGGTCGAGCTTCATCAGCGACCCCACCTGGTGGTCGCGCACCTGGGGACGGGTGGGGACGTTGAAGGACGCGTGGCGTCCCACGTAGAGATACCCCTGGTCGTCGATGGCGATCGAGGCATCCGTCTCATCGCCGTCCCAAAACCGGAAGACCCGCTCATAACGAGTGCCGCCCCGAAGGATGTCGCGGATGTCCCATCCCTGGACCAGGCCACCGGAGTTGCTGAAATAAACGACGCCGTCCCGAAAGGCGACGGAGTCCTCGATGGACACGTCCTTGTCGCCCAGGTCTTTGAACAGCTGGGCGTCGTAGCCGGGGACCAGCATCACGATCCTCGGGTCCACCTGGACCTTCCCGGCCATGTCGTAGTGGCGGTTCAGCCGCACCACGTAGAGCCAGGAGTTCTCCCCTCCCTCGATGAGGTAGTCCCCGAGCACCAGGGCCGACCCGTCCCAGTCGTCGTTCCACACCTTGTGAGGGACGTCTCGGTTGGCGTCGATGGACCACAGGACCGTGGGCTTGGGCCTGTCCAGCGCCACGATGCGGAACTTGTTGTCGCGGGATCCCGCGTAGTAGAGCGGATAGCCATCGGGATCCGAGGTGGCCGATCCCTTGGCCAGGTCCCCGGTGACCAGGTCCGGCCGGAGCCGCGCGCCGGTCCGGCCGTTCAGGAAGTGGTAGTGGCCGTCGTAAGCGCCGATCCGGACCTCGATCCTTCCGTCCTTCCGGGCGATCACGTTCGGTTGACCGGTCCATCCCGTCCCGCACCAGACCTTGGTCACCCCCAGGTTGTTGGAGCGGCTGCACAGCCCACCGCTGGCCGGATAGCGCCACAGGACCTTGGGATGCTTCGGCAGCGGCCCCTCGCCGTAGTACGTACGGCTGGCGTTCCCGCGGAAGGTCGTGATGCCCGGAAACGTCGTGTTGATGGGGCCGGCCGTGACGGGCGTACCTATTGGTTGGGTCGCGGGAGACGCCCTGGACGATGGAGCCGAGGAATGACCGGGGCTCGGACGCCCGGCCGGCGAGCCCGCGCCCCGGGGCTTGCCCTTGTCGAACAGCGAGCCGACCACACCCGATCGCCACACCAGGGCCACCACGGTGAGCAGCAACAGGAGGGCGACCAATCGCCGGAAGCCGTACCGAGGCCGCCGGCGGTGGTTGGGAGGCTGGGGACGAGGTGGTGCCTGAAGGAGCTGGCTCACCGCGGCCCTCG
>VAYC01000228.1:2774-3345 GCA_005885025.1 Actinomycetota bacterium
CTCGTGGGCGTAGCAGGTCACGCCGGTTTTTCCCTGCGGATAACTCTGGACGAAGCCGAACCGGTAGGCGTTCTCAAAGATCCATCGACCCGTCGGCGTGGAATCCCAGCCCGCGTCGACGTCGGGCTGGCCGGAGGTCTTGAAGTCGACCGCGGTGCCGAGCTGATGCTCCGAGTGGCCCGGCTGCGCCGTCTTGCGACGGGCGGCTCGAAGGCCGAGGTGGGCCTTGCGCCGCTCGAACAACGATGCCTGCTGGACGTAGCTCCGATAGGCCGCCACCAGGTCGATGGGATGGCCGGCGGCCGCCGCGGCCTCGCGCAGGGCGCCCAGATTCGCGATCACCAGGGCCCGGATCCGAAGCGTGCTCTTCCCCACGAACCCGGCCTTCGCCACCGACACGAGATGAGGAGGCACGTAGGTGGAAGGCAGACGGAACTCCGTGTCTACCAGCGTGCTAGCCCAGTCGTCGGGAAGAGCGCGCTCGGCAGGCCGGTTCCCGTACGCGCAGGCGGGAGCGAGGGCGAAGCCCGGCGAGGGCGATGGACCTGGTCCGGTGGCCCCGCCCGAGGGG
>VAYC01000228.1:3372-5821 GCA_005885025.1 Actinomycetota bacterium
CCAGGGCGTCGACGACAACGGCGCCCAGCCGCCAGAACGAATACGCCACCACGACCACGATGGTCAGCGCGAGCAGCCGGCGTAGCGTGTAGTTCGGTCGCCCCCGTCCGACCCTGACCCGGCCCCCCGCTCCCATCGGGGCCACAGGATAGTTGTCGGGCCCCGCCAGAGCCGACCCGGCTTGGCTTCTGGCATGGATCAGCGAACAATCAAGCCATGCGCATCGAGCTGGTGCGCGGCGACATCACCGAGCAGGCCGTCGACGCCATCGTCAACGCGGCGAACTCGAGCCTCCTGGGCGGAGGCGGAGTGGACGGCGCCATCCATCGACGCGGCGGGCCCGAGATCCTGGCGGAGTGCAAGAGGATCCGCGCCGAGCACTATCCGGAAGGCCTACCAACGGGGAAGGCGGTGGCCACGAGGGGCGGGCGACTCCCGGCCAGGTGGGTCATCCACACCGTCGGCCCCGTCTACGCCAAGTCGGAGGATCGCTCCCATCTCCTGGCGAGCTGCCACACCGAGGCGCTCGCGGTGGCGGACTCGCTGGGAGCCCGGAGCGTGGCGTTCCCCGCCATCTCGACCGGCGTGTACGGGTATCCGCTCGCCGAGGCCGCGGCCGTGGCCGTCGCCGCGGTCCGCGGCGCCCAGACCGAGGTGCACGAGGTCCGGTTCGTGCTGTTCGACGAGGAAGCGAACGCCGCCTTCCAGCGAGCCCTGGGAGGAAGCTAGAACTTCGGCTTCCCTGGAGGAGCCGCCGCCAGGAACTCCAGCAGCGTCTCGAGCGTGGGACGGGTCGCCTCGAACTGCGGAACGTGCCCAACCTGCGGGAGCGCGACGTAGGTGGCATTGGCCAGGTGCTGGGCCAGCCGGATGCCCAGCCGCGGCGGGACGATCCGGTCGTTCTCTCCGAACAGGACCAGCGCGGGATGGTTGATCTTCGGCAGCGAGCGGTAGAAGGGTTCGGGCCGTTCGGTCACGATGTGCCGCAGCGAGGAGAAGAACGCCATCCGCGCCACGGGGTCGCGGTAGATCCGGATGAACTCCTCGGCCGCGGCAGCGTAGGCGGAGGGAGGCAGCCGCTGCGGGTCGGCGAAGAGCCGGCGGATCGCCACCCGCATCCATCGTTCGCGCAGGGGGAAGGGGATGGCGCCCACCTCCGTGGGAACCACCCGGGTGAAGCCCATGAGGTATCGCCAGCGAAAGCCCGGTACCGACGGGGCGAGGAGCGCCAGCGCGGTCACGCGGCCCGGGGACCGGACGGCGAGCTCGAGGGCGATCCGACCCCCGAGGGAGTTCCCGATCAGCACCGCCCGCGTCACGCCGAGCTGGTCCAGGAGACCCCGCACCGCCCGGGCGTAGAAGCGGGGCGAATAGTCGGCGCGAGGCTTGTCCGAATCGCCGTGGCCGGGAAGGTCCGGGACGATCACCCGGTGGCCCTCGGAGAGGCCGGGGAGCAGCGGCAACCAGGTGATCTTCGTTCCGCCCAGGCCGTGAAGGAGGACCACCGGATGCCCCCGGCCGAGGACGTACGACGAGAGTCGGACCCCGCCGGCCACGACCTCCACGTGGTCGAGGTCGCCGATTCGCCTGGGCCGCCGGTACGGCCGGAAGAGCGTCTGGAGCCGAACCGCCAGGTCGAGGTTGCCGGTCGCCCTCAGGCGGCGCTCGAGGAATGCTTGGCCGCCGCCGATGAGGCCCTCGTCGATGGCGATCCACGTGGCCGGTTCCGTGGTGATGACGGTCTGCGGGGCGACGCTCGCCCCCTCCTGGACCGTACAGGCGTGGTCGGCCACCCTGATGGCGAAGCGCTGCCGCCCCACCCGCAGCTCCCATTCGGCAGCCAGCCCGTTCGCCGACTCCTGCCGGAATCTCCTCGGCAGGCTCCGGACTCGCGCCCGTACCAGCTCCGGGCTGGGCGCGGCCCGGCCTGATCGACTTGAATTTACCCCGAGGGGGACCTCCAGATGGAGCCGATCCGCGATATTGAGGGCCAGGCCCGCAGCGAATAACCTTGCCAGCGCCCCACCCGAATCCTTGGAGCGCCCGATGCGTGAGCCGAGGCCGAGCCCATGAGACAGAGGAACCTGGTCTTGATCCTTGCCCGCGATCTGGCGGACAAGCTCGCCTCGGCCGCGTTCATCGTGGATGCGGAAGGCGCGCTCGTCTACTTCAACGAGCGGTGTGGAGAGATCCTGGGCACCACCTTCGCCGAGGCCGGCCCCATGCCGATGGACGTTTGGACGAAGGACTTCTTCCCCACCGACTTCGAGGGGCGGCCCATGCCTCCGGACGACCTGCCACTCGTGCAAGCCTTGCGACACCACAAGCCGGTGCACAAGACGTTTCGCATCCATGGGGTCGACGGATCCCCCCGAAACATCGCGGTCACCGCCCTCCCCCTCTTCGACCACCAGGAAGAATGCGTAGGGGGGATGGCCCTGTTTTGGGA
>VAYC01000228.1:5988-6808 GCA_005885025.1 Actinomycetota bacterium
CTCGCATCGATCTGCTCCTCTCCCACCTGCATCTCGATCACATCGAGGGACTCGGCTTCTTCACCCCCATCTGGGATGCGAACTGCGAGGTCCACGTGTGGGGTCCGCCGTCGCCCGGCCACTCGTTGAGAGACCGCGTGGCTGCGTACTTCTCTCCGCCCCTCTTCCCGGTCCACCTGGACGAGGTCCCCGCCCACCTGGTCTTCCACGACGTCCCGGAGACGGACTGGGAGCTGGGCCCCGTCCGCGTCCGGGGAGAGCTGGTCAAACACCCGGGCCCCACGATGGGCTACCGGCTCGAAGAGGACGGCAAGGTCCTCACCTACATCTCCGATCACGAGCCCGCCCTCGGCGTGGACCTGGAGACGATCCAGCCCGATTGGATCTCCGGCTACAGCCTGGCCGAACGAGCCGACGTCCTCCTCCACGACGCCCAGTACACGGAGGAGGAGTATCCGCAGCGGGTCGGGTGGGGGCACTCCAGCATCGCCCACACCATGACCTTCGCCCTGATCGCCAAGGTCCAGCGCGTCTTCATGTTCCACCACGATCCCCTGCACTCCGACGCCCAGCTCGAGGCCATGCTGGTGCGAGCCCGCGAGCTGTGGGGTTCGGATCGGGACGGTCTGGCCCTCTCCTTCGAGGGGATGCAGATCGACGTTTCCTGAGGGCTGCGCCCGTGTCCTAGACTCCGGGCGTCGTGCTCCTGGACAAGAAGCGGATCCTGGTCACCGGCGTGCTCACCCCGCAGAGCATCGCCTTCAGCGTCGCCCGGATCGCCCAGGAACAGGGGGCCCGGGTCGTCCTGACCAGTTTCGGG
>VAYC01000228.1:6888-8244 GCA_005885025.1 Actinomycetota bacterium
TGAGCAGATCGACGGGGTGAGGAACGAACTCGAGTCGATGTGGGGAGGGATGGACGGGCTCCTCCACGCCATCGCCTTCGCGCCCGACGACGCCCTCGGCGGCGCCTTCCTCCAGACCCCGTGGGAGAGTGCCGCGATCGCCCTTCGCACCAGCGCGTACTCGCTGAAGGCCATCGCCGTCGGCCTGCTTCCGTTGATGAAGGACGGCGGGTCCATCGTGAGCCTCGACTTCGACGCCTCCGTGGCCTGGCCCATCTACGACTGGATGGGGGTGAGCAAGGCCGCCCTCGAGGCGATCACCCGATACCTTGCCCGCTACCTCGGGCCGCACGGTGTCCGGGTGAACTGCGTGTCGGCCGGTCCGCTCCGGACGATGGCGGCCAAGAGCATCCCCGGCTTCGACGCGCTGGCGTCGTCGTGGGGAAAACGGGCCCCGCTCGGCTGGGACGTCCACGACCCCGAGCCCGTGGCCACGACCGTGGCCTTCCTGCTCTCTGACTGGGCGAAGGGGATCACGGCCGAGATCGTGCACGTTGATGGCGGATACCACGCCATCGGCGCCGAGCTGACGCAGGCCGACGAGCCCGGGTAGTCGCTAGGCCTCGACCGAGGTCCGAACTACGGTGGTCAGGTCGTGCGTGGCCCCGATGCCCTGGCCGAAGGAGCCGACGAATCCCACGATGTCGTGGTCGGTCCACATGCACAGGCTGCCCGGAGGCACGCCCATGACCCGGGCACATACGAAGGTGGCTTCGCCGGTGGCGTCCGTGGTCTTCGAGTTCAGGTCGATCCGGGCGGCCCCTCCTCGCTGGAAGCCGTCGGCGAAGGCCGCGAACACCGAGTCGGGGGTCTCGCCGCCCTCCAGGCGATGCTCGAACGCCGCGACGAAGAACCGCGGAGTCCCGGCATCCCCGTAGAAGGCTGCCTTCCCGGTCGTCCCGTTCTGCGCCGCGATGTGCTCCAGCGACTCGACGGACCGGGCCAGGGCGGGGGCCTCCACCTGCTGGGCGCCGGCGATGGCATCCGGGATGTGGATGTGTTTCCTGGTCAGGCGATCCATCACGGCCTTGCCGCCAGCAAGGGCGACCAGGGCGGCCACGATCGCGACGAGCGCGTAGCGAACGAAGGGCTTCTTCGCGGCCGGTATGTTCTGCGGGAGCGTCGAGAACGACAGGCTGCGGTAGGGGCTGGAGCTCGGCGGGACGCCCGGCGTGACCGCGCTGGCGTGGAGCTTGTGGGTCTCGAAGGGATAGAAGCACCGCCAGCAGAACGTCGCGCTTCCGGGGTTCTTCGTTCCGCACTGAATGCACATCTGATCGGGCAGGGAGGGGGGCGGGGGCGGGGCGGGGGCGGGCG
>VAYC01000228.1:8272-10149 GCA_005885025.1 Actinomycetota bacterium
GTGGAAATGGCGAAACCTCCGTTCGGCTCGGGTCCAACTCATTGCATCGGGCGAATCCCGGGAGGGTTGAGCGCCGCTATCTCTTTGACATCGTTGTTGCCAACAGTCGAAGCCCTACGACGAGTTCGGCTTCGGTCTCTCGTTCGGACCCGGGTCCCTCCCGGCCCGCCTTCCCGGAAGACGTTCCGGTTAATCCAGCCGGACCTCGATCAGGATGAGCTCGCTCGCCTCGCGCGCCTCCAGGGTGACCTCGGGTTCGTCCCAGAACTTGGCCGCGTCGCCCGTGGCCAGCTCGCCGCCGTTCAGGCGAACCGACCCGCCGATGAGGTACAGGTAGCCGCCCATCCCGTGGTCGAACTTTTGGGAGACGGACGAGCCCGTCGGCAGCGAGGACACGTACACTCTGGCGTCCTGATGCACCAGCACCCCGTCGCCTCCGTCCGGTGAGATGACCCTCAGGAGGCGACCCGTCCGGTCCCCCTTCGTGAACGCTTTCTGCTCAACGGAGGGCTCGAGCCCCCGCTCACGCGGCATGATCCACAACTGGATGAACCGCATCGGCTCCGTGTCCGAGGCGTTCTGCTCCGAGTGCCACGCGCCGCTGCCCAGCGTCATCCGTTGCACCGAGCCCGCGGGCAACACGGGGTAGTCATCGCCCTTCAGGCTGTCGGCATGTTGGAACTGTCCCTCCACCACGTACGTGATCCCTTCGATGTCCCGGTGCGGATGCATGGGCCAGGCCACCCCCGGGACGAGCCGGTCGTCGTTGAACACCCGCAGCGAGCCGAACTGCATCCACGCCAGGTCGCGGTACTCGTCGAAGGAGAAGTGCCACCGGGCATGGAACCAGCCGCCCTCCTTCTCGTAGATCTCGCTGTCACGCCTGATCTGGATCATCGATCCTCCTTGCTCCCGACAGCGCCCGCATCGCGACTTCCCGTTCGACCGCGAGCTTGCCGATCGAGTCCTTGCTCAGTCTCACGGAGCCGTACCGAACCTCCTCGTACGCGCGGGTCAGCGAGGTGAACCCCGGGGCGCACTCCGGGAACCATCGTCTCACCGTGCTCAGGAATTCCCCAGGCGTGCGAGAGGGGGGCTTCGGCAGTCCCAGCCGCTCCAGAGCGAGGAGAGCCTCGGCGTACCACCGCCGGACGGTGTCCGCGGGGAGTTCGCGCTTGATCCGAGGGACTCGCACCCGGCGCCTCCGTCCCACCGGCGCCCGAAGGGGCTCGGGTTCCGGCTCTGGGGCGGGCTCCTCGGTCCCGCCGAGTGACCGCCAGCGGCGCGGGATCGCTCGCAGCAACACGACGACCACCGTCACGAAAAGCACCAGGCCGATGATCCGGTCGACCTGGGAAAGGCCGGGCTTGCCAGCCTCTGTCGGCGGCCTGGCGGACTGGATGTGCTGAGCCACCCGATGGAACACGTCGGAGAGCTGGAGCCGGGCGAACAGCCACGCCAGCGGCCGGAGCAGCACTTCGGCGACGACGAAGCCCATCCCCAGGATGATCCAGGCGACCCCGTTGAGCACGAAACCGCCCGAGAGCTCGAACGCGCCGCCCGGGGACCCCAGGGAGACCGTCACGCCGAGGACCACCGAGAGCAGGGCAAGAAGGACGACGAGGTTTCGGACCGGGCGGGCCACCCGGTCGCGGGCGGCCGCGACCGCGGGCCGGTTGCCGATCCACAGGCTCCCGGCCCGCGAGGCCAGCGAGCCCACGAAGAACACGGCAACGATGGTCGGGAGGAGGCGACCCTCGGGACTGCTCCGGGGGAGCGCGAGGATCTCGATGAACAGCACTGTCGCTCCCAGTCCGAACGAGAGACTGACCGGGTCCCGCCAGGTCCGCACGGCGAGCATGCCTACCCGGAACGCC
>VAYC01000228.1:10252-14657 GCA_005885025.1 Actinomycetota bacterium
CGGTAAGCGGTGGCCAGGAGGACTCCGGCCACGAAGACGAACGTGAACACGGCAAAGTCGGTTCGTGCGCCGGCCGTGGCACCGACGGACAGCCCGACCTCGTCGTGGAACGCGGCGAAGAGCAGGCCGCTCTCGGCCAGCGCGGCCAGGCCTGCCGGCAGCAATTCGGCCCGAGGGACCGCCTTCATCGCAACACCGCTTCGATCGGGGAAAGGTGCACGACCTGGGTGCCCCGCCCTCTGAGCGCGGCCATCTCGTGCCGCAGCCATCGGCCGGGGCGGGGCGAGAGCACCACGGCCGTCGTCCCCTTGCCCAGCCCCCGCCCGATCTCTCGCATGACGGGAGCGAGGTCCGATGTGGGATCGCCCGGCATCCGGGCCAGCGCGGCGAACAGCGCCGCCTCGTGGCCGGGGGCGGAGGAGGGAGGCACGCGGAGCGGACCCCTCCCCTTGGTCAGGTGGGTGTTCGCCACCATGCCCACGCGCCAGCCCGATCCGATCGCCTGGCGGGCGAGGAACGTGGCCCACCCGATGGTGTCCTCGGCGATCTCGGGGAAGATCGAGTCCCAGAACGGTTCGCCCGCCGCCAGATCGAGGACCAGCAGCACGTCGGCGGTGCGCGTCGGTTCGAACAGCTTCGTCTGGAGTCCGCCGGCGTGCCCGGTGAGCTTCCAGTGGATGCGGTTCATGGGATCGCCGGACTCGTAGGGACGCACGCCGGCAAAGCGCTCCCGCGACTCGAAGATGCGCAGGGCCTGGGCCGGCTGACCGAAGGGCAGGCGTCGCAGCACGGACATCGGGATGGTGATGCGGGGCTCCGGCATCACCAGGAGGACCGCCTCGGCCCTGAGCTCGCGCTCCAGGGGGGCGAGGTCGAACGGATCGATCACCTCCACCCGGATCCGCTCGAGCCAGAACTCCCCCCGCCTCCGCAGACGGATATGGAAGTCCAGGATGGCCTCGGAGCGGCCCGGGATCGACAGGCGGCGCTGGAAGCCGCGCATGGTCGGCGATCCGCCCTCCCCGGGTTGGAGGCCCGGAGGCAGCCACACGGCCAGGCGAACCAGGGGGAGCGGCAGCGGCTTGCCGTTCGCCACCGTGACCCGCAGCGTCACTTCCTCCCCGAGGAAGGCCCGGCCGGGAAGGAAGCGGGCGGAGATGCGCACGCCGCGCCAGGCCAACCGGGACCACGCGGCCAACCCCCCCGCCGTGACGGCGATGGCCACCGACCACAGGAGGAGGGCCGTCCGCCCGGTCGCCACCGCGATCAGTCCCGTGACCGTGACCAGGAGGAGGAGTGCCCCGCGCCGATCGGCGGTGTCCGTACTCTGGCCTCCCTCCGACACCCGAACCCGGGCGGGCCTACGCCCCCTGGAACTCGACCGGGACGGGGACGCCTTCCACGATTTCCTCGAGGACATCGTCGACGCGGCGGTCCCGGATCCTCGCGTCGGTCGTGAGCACCAATCGGTGTCCGTACAGGTGGTTGGCCAGCGCCTTCACGTCGTCGGGCAGCACGAAGTCCCGTCCGAACAGCACCGCCCGGCCCCGGGCCGCGTCCCCCATGTGCTCGATCGCCCGGGGGCTCGCCCCGACCTGCACGTCCGGGTGGACTCTGGTGGCTCGAGCCATGGCCACGATGTAGTGGCGAACCGGCTCCTCGAGGCGAACCCGGTCGACCATTCCCCGGAGCTCGGCGAGGCCTGGGGCGTCGGGAAGCGGGGCCGAGGACAGGGTCCGTCCTGCTCGTCCCACGGTCAGGATCCGCTCCTCCTCCTCCGCCTCCGGATAGCCCATCCGTACGCGGAGGATGAACCGGTCCAGCTGCGCCTCCGGCAGCGGGAACGTTCCCTCCAGCTCGACGGGGTTCTGCGTGGCCAGAACGAAGAACGGATCGGGGAGCGGGTAGGTCATCCCGTCGACGGTCACCTGTCGCTCCTGCATGGCCTCGAGGAGGGCCGCCTGAGTCTTCGGCGTGGCCCGGTTGATCTCGTCGGCCAGGAGCACCTCGGTGAAGATGGGACCGGGACGGAACTCGAACTCCTGGGTCCTCAGGTTCAGGACGGACGTACCGGTGATGTCGGAGGGCATGAGGTCGGGCGTGAACTGGACCCGCGAGAACCGCAGCCCGAGAAGCCCGGCCAGCATGCGGATCAGGGTCGTCTTCCCCACGCCGGGGACGTCGTCGATCAGGACGTGAGCGTCGGTGAGGATGCCGACCAGCACCAGCCGCACGGGCTCCCTGACCCCGAACAGGCGTCCGTCGATACGATCGCACAGCGACTGGATGAAGGTCCGGGCATCCTCAAGCCCGCTCATGCGATCAGGATAACCGCGTGGCCTGATCGGGCTCGCTTCGACCGGCCGGCCGCCCGGATCGTCAGAGGTGGAAGTGCCCGACCCTCAGTGCCACCGCCGCCATCGCCCCGGCCACGAGGGCACTCACCAGCACAACGTACAGGATCAGCTGCATCGCGGCGACCACCCGGGATCGCCATCGCACCCGCCCAGCGCCCGTGCGGTGATTGCCGAATCCCCCGTCCGTGGGCGCAAACGTCCTGGAGCCCGAGCGAAGCGCCCGCCGCTCTGTCTGCCGGTCCCACCAGTGGCGAACTCGGTCACGGACGGAGGCGGGCACGCCGCGAGCGACCGACGTGCCGGCGGCCACGGCTCGCGACAGTCTCACCCGAAACGGTACGGTCTCCCCCCGCTGCTCCTGAGAGATCAGCGAAACGACCAGCCAGCTGACCGCGGCGATGACGAGACCGACCCAGATCATGATTCGGTGAAAGGATTCCCCGAGATGCCCGCGGTCATGCACCCAGGCCCGGAATCGGCAGGACTTCCGTGGGGACCAGCCCGGTGACGTCGACCCCTCGGCGCACCAGGTCCCTGACCATCCGAGAGGAGACGGACGCCACGTCCCTTCCGACGTCCAGGCCGGACAGCTTCTCCAGCCACGGGCGATTCTCGGGAGCGCCCAGCGCCCGGGCCACCGTCTCCTCATCTCCCTCTCGCAGGGCGTAGAGAACCTCGGCCTGGTCGAAGAGCCGTCGGAGGCTGCGGTCGCGGTCCCCGTACCACTTCGGGTCGAGGAGCTGGAGAACCTTGTCCGATCCCATCAGGACCATGAGCCGGGCGGTGGGGAATCGCTCTCGCGCCGCCGTGACCTGGTCCACGAGGAGCCCGTGGGAGCAGAGCCCGAGGAACGTCCCGGGCCGAGCCCGGCAGAAACGTTGCAGGGCCTCGATGCGGCGGTCCTCTGAGAGCAGCGGCTCCGGCGATCCCACCTCCTTGGGGAGCGTGCGGGCCGAGTACACGAGGACCACGACGGCGGCCCGAGCACGACCGGCGTCGGCGAGGGCCGCGTGGGCGACCGTGATCGGATCGAATGACCCGGAGACCAGCGCCACCGAGTCCGGGGATGATCCAGCCGACTCCGGGAGGACGACCAGGCGCGGTTCCTCCGCGGATCGGAGCGCGGCCAGGACTTCGGGCAAACGTACGGCGGCCACTGCTCTCCTACGATGACCCGATGGGCGGCGATCGGGCAACCATCGAGGCGCTGGCCCGAGACCGGTCGTCCGGGGCCGCCTCCATCGCCGAACGTGCGGCTCGGGCGCTGGCAGAGCTCCCGCCCGGGTCGCTCGGTGCCGCGCTCGACGTCCTCCTTCGAGGCCAACCCTCCATGGCACCGATGTGGCGACTGGCGACGGAGGTCCTCAGCCGCGAGGGCACCGCCGCAGGCATCCAGCGCTTCCTGGCGCTCCTGGAGTCCGACGCCGGCGCTCCTCGCCACCTGGCGGCAGCGCTGCCCGAGACGATCCTGACGATCTCGAACTCGACCATGGTCGCCGAGGCTCGTATCCGACGGCCTTCCCGGACTCTGTGCATGCGCTCGCTGCCGGGAGGCGAGGGCGTGGGCTTCGCCCGATCACTCTCCGGATGGACCGCGGCGACGTCCGTGCCGGACGGGCGGGCGCTCCTCGACGTCCCCGCCGAGGCCGTCGTGTGCGGCGCCGACGCGGTGACCCCCGAAGGAGTGGTGAACAAGGTCAAGACGGTGGCCCTGGCCCGGGCCGCCCGCGAACGGGGGGTCCCCGTCCATGCCGTGGCCGGGGAGTCGAAGCTGTTGAGCCGCCGGCCCCCGCTGAGCGGTCCTTTCGAGATCGTCCCCCTGGACCTGTTCACCTCGGTGGCGATGGCGGAGGGATTGCTCTCGCCGGACGAGGCGGCCGTTCGGGCGGGCGAGGTGCTCCTGGCTCCGGAGCTCCTCCCGTTGTTCGAGTCCCTCGGCGGGGCGGCCGGACCCTAGGCCAGGTCGTGGACGGCCTCGGCGAACGGCTTCCGGATTCCGGTCACGAAGGGCACCTCTTCCTTCGTGTACGCCCGGCCCCGGTCCTCGC
>VAYC01000229.1 GCA_005885025.1 Actinomycetota bacterium
CAACCAACGTCGGCCAGGGGGCCAGGCGCCCGCGTCGAGCCAGGAGCAGCGCGACGACCGCCAAGGACAAGAAGAACACGAGCCCCGGACCCGTCCGCACCGTTGGAGGCCTCCATTCGACGATCGTGTCGGCGATCACCCGATTCGCAGGGATGCCAACGGCGTAGCGCCACACGCGAAGGCCGTATGGATTGACGTTCGCCGCCAGCATCGAAGCGACCCCCACTCGGACCAGCCGACCGGCCTTGGCGCGGTCGTCGTGCCGGGCCCTGGCCTGGAGCCAGGCCAGGGCCACGAGTACGGGGGCGAGGAAGAAGCTTCCATGCAGGTTGGCCCACACCACGACGATCGCCGGGATCCACCACAGACGCGCAGGATGCCTTTCCCGGTCAGAGAGCAGCCACAGAGTCAGAGCGAATAGGAGGAGCCCAAGGAGCTGGGGGCGCAGGATGGCGCCCGGCAACCAGACGGCGAAGGACGCGATTGTCAGCCAGGCGGCCGGCTTGGTCCCCCCGCCTCGCGCGCGGCATGCCAGGAAAACGCAGGCCGCCACGGCCCCGGCCAGCAGGGCTCGGGTCAGGATCAACATGGGCCACCCCCCCACCCGGTACAGGAGGGCCCACAGGACTTCCGCTCCCCACTGCTGGTTTAGCCACGCCTCGCCTCGCGCGGTGAAGGAGAACAGGTCCGTTGAGAGCAGACGATGCGTATGCAGCATGATGTTGCCGGCCCGGACCTGATACGCCAGGTCGATCGTAGAGAGTTTCGGAACCATGAGCGCCAGGACCGGGATGGCCACGGCCACGAATGCCCAGAGTTCCGCGAGCGAGAGTTGCCTGCGACCGATGACGAGGCCGGATCCCTCCGAGGGCCCCCGTCGATCCCTCGAGGATTCGGACCCTTCCATCTCCCCAGGGACCCAGGGCGACCTCGTAATAGCTCCCATCGTCGCGCTCGCCCCGTTCGGCGCTGGTGCTCGGGCTCAGAAATTGAGCCCGGAGAACGTCCTCACGAGCCGGATGATCCCCGGGCCCAAGAGCACGATGAACATCGAGGGCAGGATGCAGAAGATCAACGGGAACAGGAGTTTCACCGGGATCTTCTGAGCCTTCTCTTCCGCCCTCTGCCGGCGCTTCATCCGCAGCTCTTTCGATTGCGCCCGAAGAACCTTGGCGATGCTGATCCCGAAGGTGTCGGCCTGGACCATGGCCAGAACGAAGGCTCGCAGCTCCTCGACATCGGTGCGGGCTGCCAGATCGCGGAAAGCGTCGACTCGGGGAATTCCGAGTTGGATCTCCTGGAGCATCCGGCCGATCTCGTCGGACAGTGGGCCGGGAACGTTGCGCCGGACATGAGCCATGGCGGCGTCGAACCCGAGCCCCGCCTCGACGGCGATCGTGAGGAGGTCCATGGTGTCGGGCATCGCCTTGCGGATGGCCTCCTGACGGTTGATGGCCTTCTGCCCGAGTCCCCCGCCGGGGATCAGATATCCGACCGCCGCGCCGAAGATCGGAGCGGCCGTGAGCAGCAACCTGTTCCCGCCGCCCATGACGACGAGGCCGTAGCAGAGAAGCGCAGCGCCGAGGGAGCCAAAGATCTTGAAGGCCGCCACCTTTTCGGCGTCCATCCCGGAGGGGCTTCCGGCCAGGACGAGCTTGCGGGCGATCCGCTCTCGCATCCCGATCGGCGTGACTCTCTTGGCCGTGCGCCCCAGTCCGGCCACCAGGGGGATCAGCGCACGCTCCAGGAACGGCTCGGCCAGCTCCTTCCCGCGGAGATCGATCTCTTTCACCTGGGAGCGAAGGATCTCGAGAGTTCTCCGACGATCGGCCATTGCGGCGTCCAGGGCCACGCCGGCAACGACGACCGCGCCGAACGTGCCCAGCAGGGCGAGCGAGATCCACATGCTAGACATCGATCTTCACCGTCTTCCTCGCCCAGATCGTGCCGACCACCATCAACACCGCGCCTGTCACCAGAAAGATGATGCCCGGCCTGGTCGTCCACAGCAGCCGCATGTAATCGCCGTTGATCCACGCAAGGTACAGCGCCATCAGGAACGGCATGGCAATCAGGATCTTCACCGATAGCCGTCCCTCGGCCGACAACACCTGCACCTGTCTGCGGACGGCGTCACGTTCCCGCACCGTCTCCGACAGAGTGTCCAGGATTTCGGCCAGATTGCCGCCGATCTCGCGCTGTACGTTGACGCCCATGATGGCCCACTTGAACTCCTCGGTCCCGACCCGCTCGGCCAGCGCGTTCAGCGCTTCGTCGAACGGGCGTCCGAGGCGGATCTCGGTCACCACTCGGGCGAACTCGGGACCGCCCGGCTCCCCGATCTCCTGGGCCACCGCGTCCAGTGCCTGCTGGAAGCTGTGCCCGGCGCGCATGGAGCTGGCCAGGATCATGAGCACGTCCGGCAGCTGAGATTGCAGCATGTCCAGCCGCTTGCGCAGCTTCCTCTGGACGAAGAGGAAGGGGAGCGCTGCCCCCAATACACCCACGATGGGCGCGATGAGGAGGCTCCGGAACAACAGCCCCCCGATGACGATCCCGAGGAGGCCGGTGACGATCGCGGCGCCCACCACCTCCCCCGGCGTTACGGGAAGCCCGGCCCGCTCCAGCTTCCGATCCAGCGACGATTTGAATCCGCTCGCTTCAGCGACCACCTCTCCCAGCTGCACGAGGGATCCCGGGACCCACGCGGCCGGGCTCTCCTGCTGGCGCTTTCCTTCTTCTTGCGCCCATTTGGGAGCCGACAGCCGCACGGCCAGTTCCCGGTCGCGGCGGGATCGGTAGCGTGCGCCGAAGATCATCGTGCTCAGCAGGAACGCGGCCAGGAACGACAGCGAAAGGGTGATCGCCAGCCCCCAGACCCCGAACAGCAGCCGTCCGGGCTCTCCCGGTGTGGAACCGGGCGCTGACAGCCGGGGCATAAGCACGATCGACAGGTCCTGTCCGGCCGGGGTGGTCAAGCCGATGGTCACCTGGGCCCCGGCCGGGCCTTTGGACCGGTACAGCACGAGGTATTGGCGGCCCAGCTGCGTGCCCAGGTTCTGGTAGAGCCTGGCCAGATCGGCCGTGCTGGCCGCCTGGAGCTTGCCTCCGGTCGCCTCGGACAGCTTGTTCAGTCCGGCGAAGTCCGTATGGGAGCCCTGCAGGCCCACGGAGAAGACGGCGGCGGAGACCTTGGAGACTGCCTTGATTGCTTGGTCCAGGGAGAGCGCGCTTCCCACGTCCGTCCCGTCGGTCAGGAGCACGATGTTGTGCTGGGCGGGGCCGGAGAACATTGCCGCGGCCGCGGCGACCCCGTCGTACAGCTTGGTGCCCGGTTGCGTCCGGGTGACGGAATCCAGGGAGGAGAGGACGGACTCGTGATCGCCGGTCATCGGGACAAGGACCCGCGGCTTGTTGGAGAAGGTCAGCACACCGACCGAGACACCAGCAGGCAGGCTCCGGACGAACAGCTGAGCGGCGGCGACGGCCTGCGTCAAGGGCGCGCCCGCCACGCTCCGCGAGGTATCGATGGCCAGCACCACGTCGACTCGCCTGCCGGTCTCCAGCAGTGGCCTGATGGTGATGATCGTGGATGGTGACCCGTTCTCGGTGACACGGATGTCTCCCTGCGAGACCTCTGCACCCACGGCGACGGTCACGCTCACGGTGGGGTACGCGCTCGTGTCAACCTTCCTGATCTGGACCGGCGAATCGGAGGGCAGCGCGGCCCGGCCCAGGCTCCCGCCGATCGCCGACACCAGGAACAGGAAGAGCCCGGTTACCAATGCGATCCGCATCTTCCGAGTCATCGGACCGCCGCCGCCCCCACCACGGGCATGAACACCCTCGGCAGGACCAGTCCTGCAGCTTGTCCAGGAAGTGTGGTCGCAGGCCAGTCGGCCGCAGCTCGCCCAGATACCGTCCGTGCTCGTCGACTCCGGCGCGGAAGTCGAACACGAAGAGGTCTTGAATCGTGATGACCTCGCCCTCCATCCCGACCACTTCGGTGATGTGCGTGAGACGTCGCGTGCCGTCCTTCAAGCGAGCCTGATGCAGGATCAAGTTGATCGCGGACGCGATCTGCTCCCGGATGGCCCGCCCTCCCAGATCCATTCCGGCCATCAGCGTCATCGTCTCGAGCCGGGACAGCACGTCACGAGGAGAGTTGGCATGGATGGTGCTGATCGAGCCGTCGTGGCCGGTGTTCATGGCCTGGAGCATGTCCAGCGCTTCCCCGCCACGGACCTCACCGACGACGATGCGGTCGGGTCGCATCCTGGGGGCGTTACGGACCAGGTCGCGGATGCTGACCTCACCCTTGCCCTCGATGTTGGGTGGGCGGGCCTCCAGCCGAACGATGTGCGGCTGCTGCAGCCTGAGCTCGGCCGCATCCTCGATCGTGATGATGCGCTCGTCCTCCGGAAGGAACGACGAGAGAACGTTCAGGGACGTCGTCTTCCCAGCGCCGGTCCCCCCGGACACCAGCATGTTGATCCGTCCTCCCACGCATGCCCGCAAGAACTCGACGGTCGCAGGAGTCAACGTCCCGAACGAGACCAGATCATCGGCCCCGTACGGATCGCTGGAGAACTTCCGGATGGTCAAGGTCGGACCGTCCAAGGCGAGCGGCGGGATGATGGCGTTCACCCGCGATCCGTCGGGGAGCCGACTGTCCACGTAGGGCGAAGCTTCGTCGACGCGGCGGCCCACCCGCGACACGATCTTGTCGATGGTTCGACGCAACTGCTCCTCGTTCAGGAACTTGGCGCCGGTCCAGTAGAGTTTTCCTCCTCGCTCGACGTAGATCGTGTACGCATTGTTGACCATGATCTCGGTCACGCTGGGGTCTCGGATATAGGGCTCGAGCGGCCCCAGCCCCAGGACGCTGTCGCCGATCTGCTGGATGACGTATGCCTTCTCTTGGCTGGTGAGGGCAACCTGTTCCTCCTCCAGCAACTCACGCAGCCGGCGCTGTACGAGCGTCTGCAGCTGGTCGTCCGACATCGAGGCGTCGTACAGCTTGGGCCCCAGACCCTCCACGAGGGCGGCTTGGATCCGAGCCTGGACGTCGACGATCCGATCGTTCCGTTCGGTCTTGGCCAGTCGTTCGGCAAGCGACACCGTGTCCGCCCCCTCAGCTCTTTCCCTTCCTGGCGGGGCGCGGCGACGGTGCCACAGGCGAGGGCACGGCCAGACGCTTCGCCAGGGAGTAAAGGCTCTTCGCTACGTCGGATCGTGGCTCGCTGACCACGACCGGAACCCCCTGATTGAGGGAGATAGGAACCAATCTGGTGGAGGGGATCAGGGCGTCGATCTTGACCTTCATGACCCGCTCCACGTCTGCGGGTGTGAGGCCCACCTTGCTGTCCGCCCGATTCAGAACGATCCCGAAGCGTTCCCGCGGAAACCCCAGCGCAAGGAGCGTCTGGAGTGCCAGCGAGAGGTGCCGCAGGGCGACCATGTCCAGGCTCGAGATCAGGAAGACCGCATCGGAGAGGTCGAACGCCGCCAGCGCCGCGTCTGAGTAGTCGGCCGTGGCGTCCACCACGATGTGGTCATACGTTCGACGCAGTGCCTGAATGACTTTGCCGATCGCCTCACCGTTCACAGTGGTGGCGGTGGGGTCGGGAGGAGAGGCGAAGCCCCACAGGTGTGGTTGGAGGAGTGTACCGACTTCTTCCACCTGCGAACGGTCAGCGTTGTCACCGAGCATGATCAGATCTTGGAGAGGACGGCTGGGCTCCTTACCGAAGTAGGAGAAGACATCTCCGAGGTCCAGGTCGAGGTCGATCAGGGCGGTGTCCTGCTTCAACTCCATGGCAATCGCGGTAGCCAGATTGCACGCCAGGAAGGTCTTCCCGGTCCCCCCTTTCGAGGAGAACACGGAATAGATGTGTCCGCGCCTCTGGCCCGGCTCAGCCTGCGACGATCCCCCTACGGTGAGGATCTGCATCGACCAGCTGATCGCGCGATGGAGCGCTTCTTCCAGCTCCGTTCCGCCACGTGACAGGTCGACGACGTCTCGGATCCCGGCTCTCATGGCCGCTGGGAGGGTACCGTTCAGTTCCCGGTCGCGAACCAATAGCACCGCGGTGGCCGGCGAGGCTCGTCCTAGGAACTCGCCCAGGCCGAACGCGTCGGGCTCCTTGACGGACGGAGAGAGGACGACCACGTTCGGTGCGGGAACTCCGGACTCGATGGCCCCTTCGACCGCGGTTACCGTCGGCATCCATTCGATCGCTTCGGCCTCCCACTGCAGGGCCCTGGCGACCTGCTGGCGGAACAGCATNGAGCCGACCGAGATGACCCGTGCGTTGGTCACTTCAGCACCGCGATCACGTTCAACGGTGGAGTGGACGTCCCTGTCTCGCCCGGAGGAAGCAGTGCCACCCAGATCTTTCCTTCTTCCTCGGAGAAGATGACCTTCTGCACATCGACAGGGGTCAGCGCGAGCGTCAACAGGACCGCGCCGCCGTTACCCTCCGAAGATTGGTTGACCTTGAGGACCTGCACATCCGGAACCACGGTGGCCGTGAGGTCGAACTTCTTTGGCACGTTGTCGAATGTCGCGTACACAGTGACATGGTCTCCGGCCTGGATGACCCCACCGACGGCGCGGGGCAGCTCGACCGGGAGGGTCAGTGCCCTGTGCCCAGCGGGGATCCCCAGGACTCCCCCTTCCACCTGCGTGGAGCTGCCCTGCAAGCGCGCGGTCGTGATCTGCTCACTTTGCAGGATGGGGAACGCGGTCGACTTGCCTTGCAACTGGGACAGGTCGGTGACCGCGCCCTGGACGACGGCGTCCTCGGGCACCTGCAATGTGGTGAATGCACCC
>VAYC01000252.1 GCA_005885025.1 Actinomycetota bacterium
CACGGCCATCCGCTCCCACCGCGGCTGCCTCGAACACATCGAGCGTGGCACCCGCTTGCACAAGGAGCTCGACCATATCCGTCCGGTCCCGGTACGCGGCCTGCAAGATGAGCGACAAACCGTCGTCGCCCCTGGCTGAGGCCACGGACGGATCAACGCGGAGGACCTGGGCCAGCCGCTCGAGGTCACTGGAACGGACAGCCTCAAATGCGGAGATGACCGACTCCTCGTTCATGGCTGGCCGGGCAGGTCGGAGGGGCCGAAGCCGTCGACCAGCAACTCGGAGAGGCGCCACTCCTTCCGCTCTCCGTTCATTCCCTGGGACATCACGGTCATCCCCGGGTTGAACTCGTAGAGGACCTGCCTGCAGGCCCCACAGGGCGGCGTGGCTCGGGCCGCGGAGCTGGTGATGGCGATGGCCTGGATCTGCCGAGCCCCTGCAGCGATCGCCGAGGCTGCGGCCACCCGCTCGGCGCACATGGACAGCCCGTACGAGGCGTTCTCCACGTTGGCGCCCGAGAACACGCCGGCGTCGGTGGCGACGGCGGCTCCGACCGAGAAGCGGCTGTACGGAGCGTATGCCCGTCCCCGGGCCGAACGGGCCTCCGCCGTCAAGGCGTCCAGGTCCACGGCGGCCGAGGCCCGGTCACTCAACGGCCTGCTCGGCCTCCTCCTCGGAGGCCACCTTCCGGATGAGGATCTTGGCGATGCGCCTGCCCTGGACCTTCTCGGCGGTGAGCGTGATGTTGTCGTAGGTAACGGTCTCGCCCTGGGTGGGGACCGCCCCGAGCAGCTCGTTCATCAGGCCGGCCACCGTGTCCCACTCCTCGTGCGGGAGCTTCACGTCGAGGAGCTCGTTCACGTCGTCGATCGACAGCCTGCCGTTGACCCGGTATGTCTGCTCGTCGACCGGTTCGATCTGCGGCTCCTCCCGGTCGTACTCGTCGGCGATCTCCCCGACCAGTTCCTCCAGGAGGTCCTCGATGGTCACCAGCCCCGCCACGGAGCCGTACTCGTCCGTGACGATCGCGATGTGGACGCGCCGCGCCTGCATCTCCCGCAGAAGGTCGTCGATCTTCTTCGTCTCGGGGACGAAGAACGGCTCGCGCATGATCGTGTCCAGAGGCACGTTCTCCTTCCCCGCGTGGAGGTGACGCAGGAGGTCCTTCGCGTACACCACCCCCACGATCTCGTCCAGCGTATTGCGATAGACGGGGATCCGGGAGAAGCCGTGGCGGAGCACCAGGTCGAGGATCTGGCGCATGGAGCTGTTGATGGGGGCGGCCACGATGTCCGGCCGCGGGACCATCACCTCCCGAACCAACGTGTCCCCGAACTCGAAGATGGAGTGGATGAGCTCCTTCTCACCCTCCTCGATGACCTCCTCCTCCGAGGCCATCTCGGCCATGGCCCTGATCTCCTGCTCGGTGACGAAGGGGCCCTGCGGCAGGCCCTTTCCAGGCATGATCACGTTGGCGAACTTGATAAGGAACTTGGCAACCGGGCCGATGGCCACGGTGATCCCCACGACGATGGGAGCCAGCCGGAGGGCCACCCGGTCCGTGTACTGGACGGCGAACGTCTTCGGAGTCACCTCCGCGAAGACGAACAGCAAGATGGTCATTGCTCCGGTGGCCACCCACTCACCGATCTGGTGGAGGTGACGGATCGCCACCACGGTCGCCAGCGTGGTCCCACCGAGCAGGACGAACAGCGTGAGCAGCAGCACGACGTTCAGGTACTCAGCCGGGCTCTCGGCGATGCGGACCACCGCCCTGGCCCCCCGCCGCCCTTCGTCTCGGAGGTGATAGGCCCGGACACGGTTCATCCGCGTGATGGAGGTCTCCGCGGCCGCCAGGACCCCGGCCAGGAGGATCAGGCCGCCGACCGCGGCGATCTCGAGCCAGTCCAGGGCGCCGAGCGCCGCAATCACGCTTGGTCCCTCAGCCGCACGCCGGAATAGCGCTCCTGTAGCGCCCACATCTCGCGCCTGGCGACCGCCTCCTGGTGGTCGTGGCCGAGGAGGTGAAGCGTCCCGTGCACCACGAGGAGGCGCAGCTCTGCCTCCACGTCGTCGTTGTTTCGCCGGGCCTCCGCCGGGCAGATCACCACATCTCCCAACATGCCGTCCTCGCCCATGGGGAAGGCGAGCACGTCCGTGGGACCATCCTCGCCCGCGTACCTCTCGTGAAGATCCTCCATTTCCTCAGCCGACACGAATGACAACGACAGCTCGCCGTCGGGAGCGCCCTCGCCGGCAAGGACCCTTTCCGCTAGGGCCGCGAGGCCGGATACGTCCACCGTGAGGTCCTGGCGATTCGACACGACGACACGGGGAGCCGATGGCTCGCTCTCGGGCGGGGGTGGGTGGTTCATCGCGGCAAGCCGGGCGCTCAGCGCTGCCGGCCGTCGTCACCCTTCCTGGCGGAGTGATCCGACAACCGCACGGTCTCTCCCCG
>VAYC01000242.1 GCA_005885025.1 Actinomycetota bacterium
GCCCCGAAGATATCGAACAGGAAGGGGAAACCGCGATGCTTGCGCTTCTCGCCATGACCAGCGGCGCCGCCTCGCTCCTATGGATCATCGCTGCGATCCTCGTCATCGCGGGGATCGTGACGCTGCTCCGCGGTGGGGTGCTGGCCGGCATCGTGCTCATCATCGTGGGGCTGCTGATCGGCCCCGGTGGAGTGAGCATCTTCAAGTAACCGCGTGGTCGGCGTCGGGCCGGCCGTGATCGGAGGGTCCGGCGGGTGCACCCGCCGGGCCCTTTCGTTCCCGAGTTCGGCCGGGTGGCGAGACCGTGGATGGCGGCAAGTACCATTCCGGCCGTGATGACGCCCGAGGTCCTGGGGCGGGCCCTGGGAGAGGCGCCCGACCCCGAGCTCGCCCGCGTGGCCGTGTCGCGGATGGGCGATCGAACCGAAGCCCGGGAGCTCCTCTCCCGGCCCGAGATCATCCCGGCCGCGGCGCGTCTGCTCGGGTTTTCAACCGCGGCGTCCGACTTCTTCCTGGCCCATCCGGAAGAGCTGGAGGCCTTGGCCGACGTGCACCCCCGAGCGTTGCAGGAACTGTTGGATGAAGCCGCGGGAGACGTGGCCCGGCTCGGGGCGAACGCCGGGCTGCGGCGGTTCCGGCGCAGGGCCACCTATCGAGTGGCGGCCCGCGACCTCGCCGGTGCAGACGTCGAAGCGGTGATGGCCGAATTGAGCAGCGTGGCCGAGGCCTGCATCCGCCTGGCCGTCCAGGACGGCGATGGCTTCGCGGTGATCGGGATGGGGAAGCTCGGCGGAGAGGAGCTCAATTACTCCTCCGACGTGGACCTGTTGTTCGTCCACCGGGACTCCGGGGCCAAGGCGCACGACGACGCGGGCAAACGGGCCGCCGGCGTGGTGGCCATGCTCTCGGTACCGACGGGGGAAGGCCAGGCGCTTCGCGTCGACGCCACGCTTCGACCCGAAGGACGGTCGGGCCCGCTCTCGCGCTCGCTCGATTCGATGATCGAGTACTACGCGCGCCACGCTGCCACGTGGGAACGGCAGGCGCTGCTGAAAGCTCGGTCCGTGGCCGGCGACCTCGCGCTCGGACACCAGTTCGTCGGGTCCGTCACTCCGTTCGTCTATCCGGCGGTCCTTCCCGCGTCCGCCATCGAGGACGTCCGTGCGTCCAAGGCCCGGATCGAGGATCAGGTCCGGTTCCTGGGCAAGGAAGCCGTCGAGGTCAAGCGGGGCAGGGGGGGCATCCGCGACGTCGAGTTCGCCGTGCAGCTCCTCCAGCTCGTGCACGGCCGCCGGTACGTACGACTTCGTGAACCCAACACGCTGCGGGCGCTGGCGGCCCTGGCCGACGAAGGATTCGTGGCTCGCGCCGACGCCGAAGCGTTGGCTGGCTCCTATCGGTTCCTCCGACAGTTGGAACACCGCCTCCAGATGGTTCGCGAGCTTCAGACGCACGAGCTGCCCACGGACCAGCGCTCCCGCGGGCCGCTAGCCCGATCGATGGGACTGGCCGACCCCGCCCACCTGTTGTCCGAGCACGCACGACATACCGACATCGTTCGAACGCTCCACGAGCGACTGTTCTACCGCCCGCTCCTGGACGCCTTCGCCGGTGCGACGCCGCCTCGGCCTTCACTCGACCGGGCGGCAACCGAAGAGCTGCTGGCCGGACTGGGGTTCGCCGATCCCACCGGCGCGTACCGATCGCTGGCCCGAATGGTCGATCCGGACACCCGGTTGGGACGAGTGATCGGCACCCTCTTCCCCGTGGTCGTCCCGGCCCTCGCGTTCGCCGCGGTCCCCGACGCTGCCCTGGTTCGGTTCGAGCGAGTGACGGAGGCTCTGCGTCATGAGGACCGATTCGCCGACACCCTCGCGGACCGTCCCGATGGCGCGCGACGTCTCGCGGCACTTACGGCGGCGAGCTCGGCCTTCACCGACACCTTGGTGGCCAGACCGAACCTGGCCGCTGCCGCCCTGGAACCACCCGCGAGGGAACGGCCGCTGTTCCCGGGACACTCGCTCGGGACGCTCGTCCGCGTGGCCGCGGGGTACGCGGCCGGCGAGGTCCGTGTGCCGGAGGTGGGTCGCTTGCTGGCAGCCGTGGCCGATGGGGTCATCCAGCAGGCGGTGGCGCAAGCCGAGTCCGAACTTCCGATGGCCGTGATCGCCCTGGGAAGGCTTGGGGGAGAGGAGCTTTCGTTCGCCTCGGACCTCGACGTGATGTTCGTCTACGAGGGGGAAAGCGCGGCGGAATTCGAGGCCGCCCGCCAGCGGGCCGAGTACATCGTGGCCAGCATCCGAGAGGCGGGCTGGCAAGCAGATCCCGATCTTCGTCCCGAGGGGAAGAGCGGATCGCTGGCGCGGTCGATGGCCTCCTACCTCGAGTACTGGGAGCGGTGGGCACAGACGTGGGAGTTCCAGTCGTTGCTCCGGGCGCGGTTCGTGGCCGGCGATGAAGCGCTCGGCCGTCGCTTCCTGTCGAACGCGGCGGACTTCGCGTATCCGGAGCGCCTCACGTTCGAGCAAGTGGCCGCGATCCGTCGCATGCGCGTTCGCATGGAGGAGG
>VAYC01000243.1 GCA_005885025.1 Actinomycetota bacterium
ATTCGCCCACCCCGAGGTTCGGCGGACCAACACGCTCGAGGCCCTGGAGGCGCTCGCCGCCGCGCGGCTGCTCGAGGACAGCGTCGCGCGCTCTCTTGCCCATGCTCAGGTGTTCCTGACCGAGCTGAAGAACGCGCTCGAGCTCGACCATCGCGTTCCCGTGGAGGCGCTCCCCCCGACCCCCGAGGCCCTGGCGGCCCTGGCCCGTCAGTTGGGCTATGGGGAGCAGGCCCGCCACCGCTTTCTCCAGGACTACCGGAGGATCACGCACCGGGCGCGGGCAGCCATGGAGCGGGTGTTCTACGGGGACGGGAGTGGGTTGCCGTGACGGCGGCGGAACCGCTCGTCCCTCGCTATGGCGAGGCTTCCCTGTCGGACCTGGTCCCTTCGGTCCTGGCCGCCCTCGGCCTTCCCGGGTTCGCGAACCCGCTGGGGATCGAATCACTCCCCGGCGTATGCGTGCTGGTGGTGGACGGACTGGGGTGGGAGCTGGTTCGCGGCCACCGGGACAGCGCGCCGTTCCTCGCCGCGGCGTCGGACCGTGGACGGTCCCTC
>VAYC01000244.1 GCA_005885025.1 Actinomycetota bacterium
TGGTGGTGGCGTGGAAAGCGCAGTGTTGATTCGATCGACGTCTCGGTAGATGTGGCCGACCAGCTCCTTCACGGTCCAGGCCGTGCATCGGGTGGGCCTGTCGAAGTCGGCTTCGGGGAGGTCCAGGACGATCTTCGACACCTCCTCGCATTCCTCGGCCAGGGCCTCCAGGGGGTCCGCCATGCCGATCAGGATAAGACGAGTCGGGCCAAGACAGCAGGCCGCTAGCCCTCGATCTTGTAGCGTTCGAGGAGCTGGCGGGCGATCACCAGCTTCTGGATCTCGCTCGTCCCTTCCCCGATGAGCAGAAAGGGCGCGTCCCGGTACAGGCGCTCGATCGTGTACTCCGCCGAATACCCATACCCGCCGTGCACGCGCAGGGCTTCGGTCACGATCTCGTGGCAGGCCTCCGTGCAGAAGTACTTCGCCATCCCGGCCTCGAGGTCGGAACGCTCGCCGGCTGATTTCTTCTTGGCGGCCTGGAGCATCATGAGCCGGGCGGCTTCGAGCTTGGTCGCCATGTCGGCCAGCTTTTCCTGGATCATCTGGTGCTGGGCGATGGGCTTGCCGAAGGCCTGGCGCTGTTGCGCGTAGCGGATGGCCTCCTCGAACGCTCGCGTCGCCAACCCGACGGCGCGGGCGGCCACGTTCACCCGACCCACCTCGATGGCGTCCATGACCTGGCGGAAGCCGTCCCCCTCACTTCCCAAGAGGTTCCTCGCGGGGACCCGATGGTTCTCGAACACCAGCTCGGTGGTCTCCACCCCGTGATAGCCCATCTTCTCGATGTTGGGCGGGATCGTGATGCCCTCGAACGTGTTCGCGCCCGGCTCCTTCTCGACGAAAAGGAGCGACATCCCCTTGTGCGCCGGCTTCGCCTCGGGATCGGTCTTGCACAGGAGAACGACCAGCCCAGCCCTCAGGCCGTTCGTCACCCACATCTTGGTGCCGTTCACCACGTAGTGGTCGCCCTCTCGCACGGCCCGGCACTGGATGGACTGCACGTCCGACCCGGCACCCGGCTCGGACATGGACAGCGCGGCCCGCAGCCCTCCGCTGGCCATCTTCGGCAACCAGCGCTGTCTCTGCTCGTCGTTTCCGTGCTTCTTCAACAGATACACGGCCATGAAGTGCGTGTTGAGGATCCCCGAGAGGGACATCCATCCGCGCGACAGCTCTACCCCAACCAGCGCGTAGGTGAGCAGGTCGAGGCCGGCGCCGCCGTGCTCCTCCGGCACGGTCAGCCCGAACAACCCCAGCTCCCGCATCTGCTCGACGATCTTCTCGGGGAACTCGTCGCGGGCCTCGAGCTCCTCGGCCACGGGGAAGACCTCCCGCTCCACGAACTCGCGGACGGTGGCGACGACCGCCTGCTGCTCCTCGGAGAGCTCGACGAGGCCGCCCTCGAGGGAGGACTTCGATGACGTCATGCCCTCTCCGCGAATACCGTCTGAATCGATCCCTCTCCTCCCGGCTTCCGCAAGGGATCGGCCGATCTGCTCGCCCCTTGCCGACGAAACGCCCAGACCGCCGCAACCGTGCAGCCGATGGTGTTGTAGACGAGATCCCATCCCGTGTTTTGGTAGCCGCCCACGTTCGAGTCCTTCGCTAGATGCGAGAAGCCGAACTCTGCGACCTCGTTGAGTGCGCCCAAGCCCATGCCTCCCAGCGCGGCTGCGACAGCGATGCCCCGGCCGGCGAGACGCTCGCGCAGGTGGGGGCGAATCGCTTCCCAGACGGCGACGGTGGCGACACCGAACCCAAAGGCGTGGACAACCCGATCGTAATGGAGGGTCGGGACGTGCAGATCGGTGTTGTAGAGGACCCCGCGACCCACCGGGACCAGTCCTCCGGCGAGATGGAGCAGCCCCCATGCTCCCAACCCCCACAGCACGACCCGGGTCAAGTGGACTCGGTCGTCGACCTCGGCGACCACCACCACCAGGGCGGAGACCGTCAGCACGTACGCCATTGTGGAGGGTCTCCGGTCGACGAGGCCATAGATCAGGAATCCGATCAGGTAGGAAGCCGCAAACGCCGCGAGCGCCGGATGCTCGCGGATAGCGCTCCTGAAGGCCGGTCGGGCTCCCCCGCCCGATCGCGGGGCTCCGTCCAGGGATTCGACGCGACCGCGGCTGTCAGAGGGAGCGCTATCCATCTTCGCGGGGTGCACGAAAGTCGTCGAGCATTTTCTGCCGCTGCATCCCCGCGGCGCGCCCTCGCATGGCGAGCTGCTCGGCCATCTTCCGGCTGGCCTCGTCGATCATCTCGGTGGCGAACATGACGGCGCCCGTAAGCTGGACGTCCGTGGCGTGCCGGTAGGCCTCCAGAACTGCTTCGGCCTTGTCGAACTCCTCCTGGCTCGGGGTGAAGACTTCGTTCAGCACATCGATCTGCGCTGGATGAAGCGCCCACTTCCCGTCGTAGCCGAGGGCCCGCGCCCGAAGGGCCATGTCGCGAAAACCGTCGAGGTCCTTGATGACGAGGTACGGGCCGTCGATCGCCTGGAGTCCCGCGTTGCGCGCGGCCACCAGGATGCGGGACAGGATGAAGTGCCAGTGGTCTCCCGGATAGTCGGGCATGGGGAGGCCAGCCGTGACCGTCGGCAGCCCGAGGGATGCGCTCATGTCGGCGGGCCCGAAGATGAGCGTTTCGGCCCGATCGGAAGCGGTCGCGATGGCGTCGATGTTCGTGATGCCGGTGGCCGTCTCGATCTGGATCTCGACGCCGATCCGGTTCTCCAGCCCGGTGGTGTCCTCGATCATGCGCAGGAGATCGGCCACGAACGTCACGTCGGTCGCCTGCTCGACCTTCGGGATCATGATGCAGTCGAGGTACTGCGCGGCGTTCTCCACGACCTCGATGACGTCGCGGTAGCACCACTTGGTGGAGACGCCGTTGACCCTGACGACCACCGTCTTCCCGGTCCAGTCACCTTCCTTCAGGGCCTGGATGATGTTGCCACGCGCTCCCTCTTTGGCCGCCGGCGCCACCGAGTCCTCGAGGTCCATGAACACCTCGTCCGCGGGGAGCCCCGCGGCTTTGGCCAGCATCTTCGGCGAGGAGCCCGGAACCGACAGGCAGGAACGACGAGGCCGTGCGTTCATGGAACCGATGCTACCCGGCGTTGCCTCGCGAGCGAAGTGCCATGCCCTGAGACAGGCGCCGCAATCGCAGCCCGAAGACGGTCAACACGACCCCGAACAAGATCGCGTAGATGCCGATCACGATGGCGATGGCCAGCGCCCCCGCTCCCGGCCTGACGAGAAGAATGATCCCGACCAGGATCGAGAGGACTCCGGAGAGCGCCAGCCACCACTCGTTGGTGATGACCCTGCGTAGCCGGACGGCCAACGAGATCTCCACGATGCCCGTGGTGAGCGCCCACAGAGCGATCAGCACGATCAGCGCGAGCGCCGTGATGTCCGGCCACACCAGCGCGATCACGCCGATGAGGAGCGCGAGCAGACCCTCTCCGAGATGGTGACCTCGATGAACCAAGTCTCCGCGATGCCTCCACGCGGCCAGGAGCGAGCCGATTCCGTCGACCAGGGCGTAGACGCCGAACAGGAACACGAGCACCGTGACGGTGACACCGGGCCAGACCAGCGCCAGAACTCCAAAGGCGATGGCGGCGGCTCCCCGAAGGACGAAGAGCCACCAGGTGCGGCCGAGCCCTTCGATCAGGCCCTCAGGAAGCATCGCCGCGCGATCCCTTTCCGGCGACCCGGCGGCCGATCTCGCCGCCGAGGTTCTGAAACATGGTGCCCAGCGCGTCGCCGAGTGAGCGAACGGCCTGGTTCATACTCTTCACCGTTACCGTTTCGGGGTCGCGGAGGGCGTCCCCGACCGAGGTGAGCGCCTGGTCCAGCTGGTCGACGGCTTTCCGGAACGCCTCGTTCATCATCTGGCGCTGCTCCTCGGCCGAGGGGCCTGCGTCCCGTTCCTGCTTCCGGTAGTGCTCGCCGAATCGCCGACCCAGCTCGGAGAAATGCTCCCCGACGACGTTCCACGCCTTGCGCGTTTCCTTCTCGCCGCTCCCGGACTGCTCGGCCATGTCCGATCCCTCCCCTATTCGCCTCCCGTGCGCCCGCCAGGAGCCGAGCCGCGTGCCGTCCCCTTCGAAGCCTTCACGGCCGCGTCGCCCAGCACGTCCAGCCCCTCGTCCAGCTCCTCGTCGGTGATGACGAGCGGAAGGAGATGGCGCAGGACGTTGTGGTAGATGCCACAGGAGACGGCCACGACGCCGTTCTGCATGGCGTCATTGATGAGCGCGCCGAGAACATCTTCATCGGGCTGTTTGGTGGCGCGATCCTTGACGAACTCGACGCCGACCATGGCTCCGACCCCGCGGACATCTCCGATCTGTGGAACGTCTTGGGACACCTGCTCCCACCGC
>VAYC01000245.1 GCA_005885025.1 Actinomycetota bacterium
TCGAGCAGATCAAGTTTGTCACGCCACCGTCCCCCGCGGTAGCCGAAGGGGCCGTCTACACGTCCGGGATGGGGGTCGTGCAGGCCTTCAACGCGATCGACGGGACCCCGCTCTGGAGCACTCCGATCGCCGACCAAACCGGATCGCCGGTAGTCGCCAACGGCGTCGTCTACGTGCCCGGTGGGCTGGAAGGCGGCTTCCACGCCCTGGACGCGGCAACAGGCGAAGAACTCTGGTCATTCACCGCGGGGAACCTGGTCACTGACCCTATCGTCGCGAACGGCATGGTCTACGCCGGCTCGCTGGATACGAACCTCTACGCTTTTACCCTTCCTACCTGATTTCCCCAGGTTGGGGTTCAAGTCCCTCCGGGCGCACAGACTGAGACTGACCGCTGCAGGGGAAGAGACGCTCAGTCGCGGCCCATCAAGGTGGCCACGTCGGCCTCGTTGCCCTCGGCGTCGGCCAGGGTCCACCACGCGGGCGCGTGCTCGTCGCTGACCAGGTGGCCGCCGGCGGCGATCGCCGCCGCGACGCGCGCCTCGGCCTGGTCGTGTGGCACCCAGATGTCGATGTGGATGCGATTGCGCTGCGGACGGGGCGCGTCCATCGGCTGGAACCAGAACGACGGCCCGCGACCGCGAGGGTCGATCAGGTCCTCATCGGGGGTGTCGCCACGGTACTCGTAGCCGAGTACGGCACGCCAGAACGGCATCACCTCGGGACTGACGAGCGCGTCGATCGTGACTTGGACGGTCTGCACGGCGGAGGGGTCGGCGGGGACGCCGAGCTCGCGCGCTGCTGCAGAGATCTGTCGGGCCAGCTCGACGTCGCGCTCGCTCAGCCCGTAGTAGTCGTGCGTGATCGTGATCAGCCGCACGGTCACGCCCTCGGACCGCAGGTCAAGGTCGGGGTGGTGGTCCTCCAGGCCGGCCAGCTGGCTGATCGCGTGCACGAGCCGGTCGCCGGCAGCGAACGACCCGGTGCGGAGGTATGTGCACGCTCCTTCGCCCACCACACACCAATCCTCGACCCCGTCGGCCTCATAGAACTGCCGTGCCGTGATCCGCTCGGTCATGTCCTCAACCTAACAGTGCGGGTGTGCACCTGCCTGCCCGATGAGGGAAGGCCGCCGTCCGCCCGGCAGCTACTCCCCAGTGAGCCCGTCCACCGACTCCCGGATGAGGGAGGCGAGCGATCCCCTCTTGGACCGAGGGGTTCGAGTAAGGTCTCGTCAGGGGCACCAGCCAGCGAGGAGGGCCAATCTACCTGTGAAGCCGGGAACCGGAACCGAGACGATCCAGGAGGAGCGGACCGACGTTCGCCAGGACGAGGGCGACCATGACCGCTTCTCGCATTACGTCGAGAAGGGAAAGCTGACCGAGGCGATCGTCAACGGGACGCCCGTCATCGCGTTGTGTGGCAAGGTGTGGGTTCCTTCGCGCGATCCGCAGCGCTTCCCCCTTTGCCCCCAGTGCAAGCGCCTCTACGACATGGGTCCGGAGGGCCGCCGACGCGAGTGGGAGGAGCGAGCGGGACGATCCGCCTCCGGCCAGCCTGACTGAAGAAAGGTCGCTCGCTCCTACGACCGCGCGGAATCAGTATGACCTCCTTGGTGGGCCATCCTCGCCACTGCCTACGAGGACTAGGCAGATCAGGTAAGGTCAACCTCCCCCAAACGGCCGAGGGGCCGAGAGAAGGAGAAGGAGAATGAAGAGGAGTTTCGTCGGCTTGACGATGGCAGCCATGTTGTGCGTGACCCTGTTCGGGGCGACGGCAGCCCGCGCTGACCAGACGGTGAACTGGACCGGCAACGGACTCGACTCGGTCACCCTGTGTGTGAAGGGTGTCAACACCCCTTACCTGCATTGGGTGCTGACCCCGGGCGGGCAGCCCGTCGATGGCACCACCGCTGAGCTGTTCATCCAGGGCAAGGACGTGGGAACAATGGTTCCCGTGGGAGCTCAGGGGGCGCTGCAGCTGACGATCGCCGTGAGTCCCAAGATCTCCATCGAACAGCTGGAGCACGCTACCGTGTACGCCGACATCACGTCGGGATCAGTAGGTGACAACGCCGTCCTGACGATCAGCGACGGCTGTCTCTGCCGTTACGACAGCTAGGCAACAGTCCCGAGGTTGACGGAACGGCCTCTCCTTGGCCGTTCCGTCAACTCCATTGATGTCCCTTCCTACCTACGGCACGCTGATCTTCGCGGTGTAGAGATCCAGCTGGTGCAGCGTCCCGTCCGGGTTGTCCCCCGTGCTGTTCGAGTTGTCCGACCACGCCGGATAGAAGGTGTTCGACTGGAACGCCGCGTGCGTGTAGTCGCCGTAGTCGAAGCCGCTCTCGGTATCGGCGGCGTTCGATGCTCCCTGGCTCACTTGGAAGTTTGAGGCGAAGGTCGCCCCACCGTCGGTCGAGAACGTGGCCCAGAACTGGGCATCGTCGTTGCGGACACCGTCGGTATCGCCGGGCCCTCCGTTGCCGAGGTCGTTGCGAGCGTCGTACCAGCCAACCCCGACGAACCCGGTGGCCTGATCGACAGCGATCGCCGGGTTGAACTGGCTGTTCTTCGTCGCGTCGTCGTTCAGCCTCACCGCAGGGGTCCACGTCGCCCCGTTGTCGTCCGATGACTGGAACATGATGTCCGTGTCGTCGCTCTCGTTCTTCACTTCCTGCGTCCAGATCGCGTAGATCCGGCCATCGTGCAGACCGCCGCTCCGGTCAAACGCCAGATTCGCCTCGGCGTCGACCGAGCGGTCGGGCTGGGCGGCGATGTAGTCGAACCCGCCCACCCTACTGCGGGCCAGGAACCGTGGATTCCCAAAGCCGGTGCCACCCAGGCCGTCGGGGTCCACTGCCGTGTAGATCCTCGATCCCCCCTGGCCGTTGGTCTGGTCCTGGTAGGTCACCATGACCTGGCCGTCCGGCCCGACCACGGTGTCCCCGAAGTCGCCCTTTCCGTTGGCGGTGGGTACCGCCTCCGGTGCGGAGAAGCTCCCGTGCAGGCCGAGGCCGCTCACCGCCGCACCCGAGGCCTCCACCACCGTGGAGGGGAAGCTGGTCCAGCTCACCCACACGCCGTCCGGGCCGGCCGAGATGGAGGGCTGGTCACCGAGGACGCCCTTGGTGGAACCGCGCAGCCGCTTGGGATGGGCGTTGGAAGGTGCCTTGCTCCCGGTGGGCTTGGTGGGGACGATCTCGGCCACCTTGTCGAGGGTGAGGCCGCCGTCCGTGGACAGCGCGATGAGGATGTCGCCGTTCGTGTTGAGCAGATACGTCATCCAGAGATTCCCGTAGGGATCGAATGTCAGCTGCTCGTCGCAGCAGATCTCTCCGAGATCGCCGCCCGTCCCGATCACGCTTCGCGTCCAGGTCTGGCCGCCGTCGAAGGACACCCCTTCGAACAGGCCGCTCGGAACGTCCGGTAGCGTGGACATGGCCACGACGTTCAACGGGTTCGTGGGATTGACCGCGACGGCATTCTCGGCCTCGTTGCCCGGCATCACGCTGACATCGATGCTCGGCCCCACCGTCGCCGCCGTTGCGGGAAGAGCCGTCGTTACCAGGACGGCCAGCGCGAGCATGGCGGCCGATGAGCGTCTCGCCCCCTTTGATCCGTACCCACAGCGTGTGGGCGCCCATTGTATGGAGAGGAGCGAGCGCTCGCTCCATGGCCTCAGCGGATCCGGCAACGAGGGCGCGTCGAGGCCGCTACCTCACCGACCAGGACCTGCCGTCCCAGTGCTCGACCAGCGACCTGTGGCCGGAGCTCGTGCCGTAGTACCCCACGGCCCAGACGTCCCGGGAGGACTGGGCGCTGACACCCAGGAGTTGGCTCTCACTCGAGAGGTTGGGGCTGGCGACCTTGGACCAGCTCCTGCCGTTCCAA
>VAYC01000246.1:0-588 GCA_005885025.1 Actinomycetota bacterium
AACGATTGCTGGTAGGCGGGGACGTGGAACCCGAGCAGGTAGAGCCGCAGCTCCAGGGGTTCCATGTCCCGGATCCGCTCGAGGAGTGACGACACGTTCCCGGGCGAAGGCAGGTCCGGCACCAGCCCGATCAGATTGGCCCAGACCTTGCCCGGTTCCGGGCCGAACTCGGCGAGGGCATCCAGGAGGCCGTCTGACAGGCTCGTCCGAATCTTCTCGAACCACTCGATCCCGACCTCGTACGTAGCCTGCTCGCTGGGAAAGCCGAACGCGGTCAGGGTGATGAGGAACTCGTAGGCCAGGCCGGCCTGAACCCGCAGCGTATAGCCCTGATCCCGGCCGGTGAGGTCCCGGATCGGCATGCTATCCTTCCTCGCGTCAGCTGTTCGATAAATATCGAACGAGACGATTGTATCTGCTCGAACTAGCATGTCAAGGGACGCAACTGGCGCGCTGGAGGAGGAGCGCGTATCATGACCAAGCCGCCGGCCGGGTCTTCCCAGCTTGTCTTTGGCGTGCCCGCCCCCCCCGCAGGCGGGCCTCCAGCATCGCCCAGGAGTGAACCTCTCGTGAAACAGCAACGAAGCG
>VAYC01000246.1:594-1230 GCA_005885025.1 Actinomycetota bacterium
ACCCATCCGTGGCCCTTCGCCACGGCGGTGACGGGGGCCACCGTGTACGCGGGCATGACGGTCGCCAGCACGATCGTGCTCGGGCGGGTGACCGACCGCGTCATCGTGCCCGCCTTCAACCAGGGTGTCACCGCCGGCACCGTCCTCTGGGGCTCGGTGGCCATCCTGGCCGTGGGCGTGATCAAAGCCGGTGGGATCATCACCCGGCGGTACTTCGCGGGCATGACCGGCAGCCGCATGCGGGCCACCCTCACAAACCGTGTGGTCGATCGCTACCAGCGGCTCTCCCTCGCCTACCATCGCTCCCGGCCCACGGGCGAGCTCATGGCTCACGCGGAGGCCGACGTCACCGCGGCGATCGAGGTCATCCACCCGCTCCCGTGGTCCCTGGCGGTGATCCTGCTGGTCCTGTTCGCCACGATCGCCCTGGTGCTGACCGACCCGTTCCTGGCACTGATCGGCGTCACGGTCCTGCCGGGGCTGGCCGTGGTCAACCGGTACTACACGCGGAAGGTCGAGGAACCGGCCACCCGGGCCCAGGAGCGCATCGGAAACGTCTCGTCGGTCGCCCACGAGAGCATCGACGGTGCGCTGATGGTCAAGACCCTCGGGCGGGAGCGGGCCGAGGTGGCCAGG
>VAYC01000246.1:1389-5200 GCA_005885025.1 Actinomycetota bacterium
CCGACGTCCCCCGGGCCGTGGTGGGAAGGGAGCGCCTGGAGGAGGTGTTCGACGAGCCGGTCACCCTCCCTCCCGCGGTCGATGGCACCGGCCTGCCGGCGGGTCCGCTCGGGGTCTCGGTGCGCTCGGCCTCGTTCTCCTATGAGGACAACCTCGTCCTCGACGGGATCTCCTTCGAGGTCGAGCCCAACGAGTCGGTCGCCCTGGTCGGCGCGACCGGTTCGGGGAAGAGCACGCTGGCCCATCTCCTGGTCCGGCTGGCCGATCCCGACGCCGGGTCCATCCGGCTGGGCGGGGTCGAGCTGCGCCGGCTCGATCCCGCGCGGTTGCGGCGGGAGGCGGCCATCGTGTTCCAGGAGACGTTCCTGTTCGCCTCGACCGTGCGGGAGAACATCGGCCTCGACATGGCTCTGCCGGAGTCGGAGATCCGGCGGGCCGCCCGGCTGTCCCAGGCCGAGGGCTTCATCGAGGAACTGCCGCGGGGATATGACACCGTCCTCGGCGAACGCGGCGTCACCCTGTCGGGCGGCCAGCGCCAGCGGCTGGCCCTGGCCCGCGCACTGGTGCGCCGTCCCCGCCTCCTCATCCTGGACGACGCCACGTCGGCGGTGGATCCCACGGTGGAGTCGGTGATCCTGAAGGGGCTGCGCGAGGAGCTGGAAACCACCCTGATCGTCATCGCCTATCGGGTCTCCACGATCTCCCTGGCCGATCGGGTCCTGTTCCTGGACCGGGGCCGGATCGCCGCGGAGGGCTCCCATTACGACCTCCTCTCCCACCCTGCCTACGAGGCGATGGTGCGCGCCTACGAGCTGGGGGCGGCATGACCGGGCCACGGCTGTCGCTTCGGCGGAAGAAAGGCCGAGACCGGGTCGAGTGGGGGTGGTTCGGCTGGCGAAGGGACGAACCCGACCACGTCGAAGGGGTCGTCCCTCCTGCCGGCCGGGAGGGTCCTCCGCCCACCGAAGTGGAGACCCCCGATGAGCTTCCGCAAGTCGAAGGCGCCATGCGGCTGCTGCGGCGAGGCGTCCGGGAGAGTCCGGAGCTCCGGGCCGGGATCGGGTACACGCTCGGGCTGGCCGGTGCGCTGACCGCAGCTCGCCTGCTCGTTCCCATCCTGATCCAGCAGATCTTCGACAAGGGGCTGACCGGGCCGGCCGGGTTCCGGCCGCGGTTCGTGTACGGGGCCTGTCTGGTGGCGGCGGCCGTGGTTGGTGTCGCCTACGTGACCGGCCGGGCGACGTATCGCCGCCTGGTCCGGGCCAGCGAGACCGCGCTGGCGGCCCTTCGGGTCCGGGCGTTCGAGCACATCCACCGGCTGTCCATCGCGTCCCAGACGGCGGAGAAGAGAGGCGCCTTCGTGGCACGGGTCACCGCCGACATCGACACGATCGCCCAGTTCCTCGAATGGGGCTGGTTCACGTGGATCTCCAGCGCCGCGCTCATGCTGGGGGCCGGGGTGGCCATGCTCGTGTATTCGTGGCGGCTGGCCCTGGTCGTGTTCGGCGCGGTCGCGCCGTTGTTCCTGGCCCTGCGGATCCTCCAGAAGGGGATGCTGTCCGCCTACGACCGGATCCGGACGCGGGTGGGCGAGACGCTGTCGGCCGTGTCGGAGAGCCTGATGGGCGCCGCCGTGGTCCGGGCGTACGGGCTGGAGGAACGCACGAACCGGACCCTCAAGGAAGCGATCCACCGCCGGTACAAGGCCGAGATGTTCGGCGCCCGGTATCAGGCCACCATGTTCCCCATGGCCGACCTGTTCGGGGCCCTGGCCGTGGCTTCGGTCGTGGCCGTGGGAGCGTGGTTCGGGCCCGGATGGGGACTGTCGTTCGGCGACGTCATTGCCTTCTTCTTCCTGGTGAGCATCTTCGTTCAGCCGCTCTCGGAGCTGTCCGAGACCTTCGACCTGACCCAGACGGCGATCGCCGGCTGGCGCAAGGTCCTCGGGGTCCTCGACATCCCGGTCGACCTGGTGGAGCCGTCGCCGGGCGTGCGGTTGCCCGAAGGGCCGTTGTCCGTGCGCACCGAGGGATTGGAGTTCGCCTACCGGGACGGGGGCGGGCTCGTCCTCCGCGGCATCGACGTCGACCTGTCGGCCGGCTCGCACGTAGCCATCGTCGGTGAGACCGGCTGCGGCAAGACCACGTTCGCCAAGCTGTTGTGCCGTCTCGCCGATCCCACCGCCGGCCGGATCGTCCTGTCCGGGATCGACCTGCGAGAGGTGGCGCCCGATTCACGCCGGCGGGCCGTCCGGATGGTGCCGCAGGACGGCTTCCTGTTCGCCGCCACGATCCGGGAGAACGTTCGCTACGGGCGGGAGGGCGCCACCGACGCCCAGATCGAAGCGGCGTTCGAGTCGCTCGAGCTCGGCGAGTGGGTCCGGGGGCTTCCGGAAGGTCTGGCCACACCCGTGGGGGAACGCGGCGAGAGCCTGTCAGTGGGCGAGCGCCAGATCGTGGCGCTGGTTCGTGCCCAGATCGGCGACCCCGGCCTGCTGATCCTGGACGAGGCCACCAGCGCCGTCGACCCCGAGACCGAGCGCGTCATCGGGGAGGCGCTCAAGCGGCTGTCCGAGGGGCGGACCACCGTGACGATCGCCCATCGGCTGTCGACCGCCGAGGCGGCCGAGCTCGTCCTGGTGTTCGACCGGGGTCGGATCGAGGAGCGCGGGGTGCACGCCTCGCTGGTCGCGGCCGGCGGAGTCTACGCGTCCCTGTACGAGAGCTGGCTCGGCAACACCCGCATCGAGACTTAGAGGGCGCCGCCCACAGGGGTGAACCACCCGGGGCAACGGTCCGGAGCGACCGGGCCCGGAAGGGCCTCCAGCGACTCGAGCGCCGAGCGAACGTCGTCGAAGGTCTCCCACGGGCGGAACGGGACGCGGTCCGCGCGGCAGATGTCCACCAGGTGCTTCTTGGCGAAGACCAGATCGGCGTAGAGGGCGCCGTACCGATCGGTGTGGCCCTCGCCGACGAAGGCCACGGGGCCTGACCGCTCGCGGCATCCGAGGACGATTCGCATCTTGCACGTCCCGCATCCGATACACGCCGGGTGGGCGTTGGGGAATGCGAACCGGGGCTCATCGCCTAGCCGGAGCGCCACGTCGTTGGTGAGAACGGTGACCGCCTCCACTCCTGCCCGTCGAAGCATCGGCTCGATGTAGAACCCCAGCCCGTCGCTGGCCACGACGAGCTCGATGTCTCTGCCCCGGGTCCACCGGGCGAACGGGGCGAACGTGGGATCGATCGCGTATGTGGTGAGGGCGAAGGCCAGCAGTTCATCTTCGCCGTGGGTCAGGAGCGCGGCCTGCTCGATCAGGCACTGGCGCGAGCCGATCTCTCCGCGTTGGAACGACAGGTCGATGTCCCACCACTCAGGCGGGGCGAACTCCCGGAGGATCTCTTCGGAGACGTCGTGGGGGCAGATCGTCCCGTCGAAGTCGACGACGACCGCCCGGATGGCCCTGGGCCCTGGATCGATCAACGCCACAGCGTGGCCCAGCCTCGGCATCGATGGCAACCCTCCGGGAACCCGTCCCGGCCCACCGCCGTCCAACAGCCCATTGCGGATGGCCAGGTTGCGAGGACCTCCTGAACGAACGGAGGACCTCCGAGCGAAGGGAGGACGCCATGGTTCGGCGCGCGCTCGCACTCGTGGCGATGTCGGCCACGATCTTGGTTCTGGGTGGAGGAGCTGCCCTGGCCTGCGGAGGCCTGGTCGCGCCGGGCCATGCCGAGGTGCTTCGGAACGCAACCACGCTCTCGGCGTGGCATGCGGGATACGAGCACTACGTGACGGGTTTCCGGTTCGC
>VAYC01000247.1 GCA_005885025.1 Actinomycetota bacterium
GCACCCCCATCTTCCACAGCTCGTCCGGCATCACCTGAGCTGGGCCTACCTGATCGGAGTGGCCATCCTGGTGCTCGGGGTGTTCGCGGCGGCGGGACTTCTCTCCCGATCGAGGTCCGCGCCGAAGACGGAGGGCTTGGGCAAGGACACGCAATCGTCGATCCCGGTCCAGCCCCCCACGGTGATGCTCGCGATCCGCGCAGTTCAGCCTGTGCAGGCGACCGTCATCACCGACGGGCGTGTGGACTTCGAGGGGCTCCTACGCAAGGGCGAAGCCCGCACCTTCGAGGGCAACCACACCATCCAGCTCGAGCTCCAGTCCGGCAAGCTGGCCGAGATCACGGTGAACGGGCACTCGCTGGGCCGCCCAGGCGACGCCAACACGCGTTACGCAGCACTGTTCAAACCCGACTCGTTCAGGAGGTCCCCATCCGGGAACAGCCCCTGACCCCGTTCGGGCTCGGCTGGCCCAACATCGTGTCGGTGTTGCGGGCTCTCCTGGTGCCGTCGCTGGTCGTGCTCATCCTGGCGAGGGAACGCACGGCCTCCTACGTGGCTTCAGCCATCTTCGTGGCCGGCGCCGCCACCGACGGATTGGACGGCTACCTCGCGCGCCGATACTCATCGGCGACGTCGACCGGCCAGTGGCTGGATCCATTGGCGGACAAGATCCTGGTGGCTGCCCCCGTGCTGACCCTCGCAGCGTTGGGGGAGTTCCCGGTATGGGCCGCCGTCGTCATCGTGGCCAGGGAGATCTCCATCTCCCTCCTCCGAATCCTCCTCGGGCTCCGGGGACGGGGCATGCCGGCCTCTCCCGCGGCCAAGATCAAGACGACGCTCCAGCTCGCGGCCATCACGCTGTACATCCTGCCGCTGGGGTCGTCGTGGCATGGACTTAGGCTCGGTCTGCTGATCGCGGCGGTCGTGCTCACGCTGGTGACCGGCGTCCACTACGTCTTCCGAGCGATGCCGTGGCTCCGGCGAGTACGGCCCGATCCTCCCGTGAAGCCGGGGCCCGCGGCATGAGGGCGGAGCTCCTGGGCGTAGGGACCGAGATCCTCCTCGGCCAGATCTGCAACAACAACGCCCAATGGATGTCGGAGCGACTCGCCGAGATCGGCGTCGACGTCATGCACCACCAGGCCGTGGGGGACAACGAGGACCGCATCGCGGAAGCCTTCCGGCTGGCCGTTTCCCGGGCCGACGTGGTCATCGCCACCGGCGGGCTGGGACCAACCCAGGACGACATCACCCGCGAAGGCCTGGCCGCGGCGCTGGGAGTGTCACTCGTCCGGCACGGGGAGATCGAGGACTTCCTCCGCGACAAGTTCCGGCGGCTGGGCCGCCACATGCCGGCGATCAACCTGCGACAGGCCGACGTGCCAGAAGGCGCGCGATACATCTTGCCTGACCGGGGAACGGCTCCCGGTCTCGTGTACGAGACGAAGGACGGGAGGCGCGTCTACGCCGTCCCGGGCGTTCCGGCGGAGATGCGGGAGATGATGAGCGGCACCATCCTGCCGGAGCTGGCCGGGCTGGCCGGCCCGGCGGCCCTGGTATCCCGGACGATCCGGGCCACGGGCATCGCCGAGTCGAAAGTCGCCGAGATGCTCGACGACCTGTTCCGGACATCCTCCAATCCGACCGTGGCGTACCTCGCCTCGTCGGGTGAGGTCAAGGTGCGGATCACAGCGAAGGCGGCCACCCGGGCCCAGGCGGAGGAGCTCGTCCGCCCGGTGGCCGAGGAGGTCGCGGCCCGCCTGGGCGCTCACGTGTTCACCACGGAGGACGAGGAGCTCGAGCAAGTGGTGGGAAGGCTGCTCAAAGCCCGGGCCGAGACGGTGAGCTGCGCAGAATCCTTGACGGGGGGAAGCCTGGCCTTCCGCCTCTCCGCTGCCCCGGGCGCCTCGACATATTTCAAGGGCTCGGCCGTCTGTTACACCTCCGCCGCCAAGCGCGACATCCTCGGCGTCTCGGAGGCCACCATCGAGGGGCCGGGAATCGTCAGCGAGGAATGCGCGAGGGAGATGGCCGCCGGCGCCCGAAGGATCTTCCGTTCGGACATCGCCGTCTCGTTGACTGGTGTGGCAGGGCCCGACCCCCACGATGGCAAGCCTCCCGGGACGGTGTGCGTGGGACTGGCAGCCGAAGGCGTGGCGCTTTCCAGATCCTTCCGGGCGCCGGGGGACCGGGACATGGTCCGCCGCTGGGCGGAACAGGCGGCGCTGGACATGCTTCGCCGGCACCTGGAGGGATCGACCGACCCCGCGGGTCTCGGTCCGGAGATCGGGGTTCGTGCGGGCCCTCCGGGCGGGAACTGAAGGACCGCTCGTGGCCCGCGATCGTGCTTCCCGGTCCGAGGCCAAGCCGCTTCGCCTGTTCATCGCCGCCGACGTGCCCGAGGATGTCAAGACCACTCTTGCCGGAACGCTCGCGCCGTTTCGGGATCGCATCCCGGGGGGGCGATGGACGCGCTCGGACGGATGGCACGTCACACTGAAGTTTCTGGGAGCCACGTGGCCGCGCTTGATGGACGACGTGCGCGGCGCGGTGCGTTCGGTGGCCCAAACGAGCCGGGCGTTCGAGACCAGCCTGACGCAGGTCGGCGTGTTTCCTTCAGCTCGACGGGCCCGCGTCCTCTGGGCGGGGCTGGCGGATCCGGAGGCCCGGTTCGGGGCGATGGTGAAGCGGCTCGACGACCTCCTCGAAGACCACTTCGTCCCCGAGAATCGACCCTTCACCCCGCACCTCACCCTGGTCCGGCTCACGCCGTCCCGAGACGTCGGCGAGTTCGCACCGGACCTGGTGGGGGCCGCGGTGCCCTCCCGTCCCTTCGTCGTGGATCGGCTCGTCCTGTATCGAAGCCACCTGTCCCCTCAGGGAGCTCGGTACGAGCCCCTTGCCTCCGAGGCTTTCGGGGGAGTATCCAGTCTCCCTACATCGTGAGAGGCTGTCCGGGATAATCGCCGGAGCCCATGTGCCCGGGGCTCGACGGACCGGGCGGCGATCGAGCTGAGGAAGGGGATTCTGTCTTGGAGATCAGCATCTTCGGAGCCGGTCACGTTGGTCTCGTCTCCGGGGCATGCCTGGCAGAACTCGGCCACCGCGTCCGGGTGCTGGACGTCGACGAGGGCAAGATCGCGCGACTGGAGGGCG
>VAYC01000255.1 GCA_005885025.1 Actinomycetota bacterium
TGCGACCGTTGAACTGGGCGTCCCGGCGACTCTGATCGCTGGTCACCGAAGACATGTCGACCGTGAAACCGGCCTGGGTCACCGTGGTGCCGCTCACGACCATCGATCCGGTGATCGAGCTGGTTCGCCCGACCGCCGCGTGGCTCTGACCGAAGAGAACCTCGTTGACTCGGTAGCCGACGATCGAACCAGTCGCAATGCTCCAGGTCCCGTCGGCTGCGGCGGTCGAGGGACTCGGGCTCGTCGTCCCAGTGGTCGGTGACGTCGCCGACGGAGTGCTGAGCGTGAGCGGGGGAGGCGCCGAACCCGCCACGAAGTGGATGTAGAGGAAGGGTCCGCCGACTACCGCGATCGCGGCGGCCGCCAAACCGATCCCCAACCATCGCTTCCAGTGACGCGGACCCATCCGAGCCGTCATCCCGCTGGCCTCCCACTCGCGTTTCCCCCGGTTCTTCGAGACGCACCAAGCAGACCACGCCTCGCTTGGAGCTTGGTCAATGGTGGCTGTGACTTCGCTGTGAATCTGCGGCGATCCGGCTGAGGGAGGAGTGAGGGAGGGAGGCTATGCCTCCCACTGCTTCTCGAACAGCCGGCCCAGGCCCCGGACGATCTTGCGAGCCTCGGCTCGAGCGAATCCGCCGAGAGGTTGGGCAGGGACCTCCGTCGTGGGGAGCCGCGGTTCCGAAGCGTCGTCACCGGTTGGTGTCATTGTCTCGGCAAGCGCCGGCTCGGCCGGGTCAGCCTCCGATTCCATGACCTCGGCCGGTACGGTCGCCGCTTTCCTGCTCAGCGCTGAGCGCGGCCGGTACCGCCGTAGCCGCAGGGCGTTCCCCACCACCATCACGCTGGACCCTGCCATGACGCCGGCCGCCAGCAGGGGAGAGACCACGCCGATCACGGCCAGCGGGATCATGCAGACGTTGTAGGCGAAGGCCCAGGCCAGGTTCTGGGCGATGACCCGGAAGGTTCTCTTGGCCAGGATGAGCGAGTCGGCCACGGCGCGGAGGTCCTCACCGAGGATCAGGATGTCCCCGGTCTCGATGGCGACGTCGGTGCCCGTGCCAAGGGCGATGCCCACGTCGGCTTGGGCCAGGGCGGGGGCGTCGTTGATCCCGTCCCCGACGAAGGCTACCCGGTGACCCTCGGCCTGCAGCCGCCGAACCGCTTCCACCTTGCCTTCTGGATGGACGCCCGCCACCACATCGTCCACCCCGACGTCGCGGGCAGCGGCGCGCACGGCCTCTTCCCGGTCGCCGCTCACCACGGTGACCCGGCAGCCGAGTCGCTTCAGCAGGTCGACGGCTTCGTCCGCGTGCGGCTTCGGTCGGTCGAACGTGCCGAGCAGGCCCAGTGGCTCCCCGTCGCGCCACACCCCGAAGACCGTGAGCCCCCCGGCCGCGAGTTCCCCCGCCCGTTCGGCCAGCGCGGCGGGCAATCCGTCGGGCCGACCGACGCGCACGAGATGCTCGCCGACCGTTGCTTCGACGCCGGCCCCCGGACGCTCCACATGCCCGGCCGACTCGGGGATCCTGAGCCCACGCTCCGCCGCCCCCTCCACGACCGCCCTCGCGATGGGGTGGGCCGACCCCCGTTCGGCCGCGGCGGCGAGCGCCAGCAGCTCGTCCGGGTCGACCCCCTCGCCGGCGGCGACGCTTCGCAGCGTCATCCGGCCCTCGGTCAGCGTGCCGGTCTTGTCGGTGAGGACGACGTCGATCCGGCGGGCAGCCTCGAACACTTCCCCGCCCTTGAACAGGATCCCCAACTCGGCCGCTCGCCCGCTCCCGGCCATGATGGCAGCGGGCGTGGCCAGGCCCAGTGAGCACGGGCAGGCGATGAGCAGGACGGCGACGGCGTGGAGGAGGGCATCGCCGAGGCCGTGCGAACCCAAGAAGGCCCGCAACAGGAACGTGGCGAGGGCAAGCCACACGATGCGCGGCACGAATGCCGCGGAGATCCGGTCGGCCAGCCGCTGGATGGGAGCCTTGGAGGCCTGGGTGATCTCCAGGAGCCGAACGATCTGCGCGAGCCTGGTCTCCTCGCCCACCCGCGTGAGCTCGATCTCCAGCCGGCCCGGCCCGTTGATGGCCGCGCCCACCACGTCGTCACCTGGTTCCACGTCGACCGGGACGGACTCGCCGGTCAGGAGGGACAGGTCGATGGCCGAGGCGCCGGATCGAACGGACCCGTCGGCAGGGATCTTCTCGCCGGGAAGGACCACGACGATGTCGCCTGACCGAAGTTGCTGAACCGGCACCCGGCGCTCTTCGCCGCCCTCCAACAGCACGACGGCCTCCTTCGCTCCTTTCTCCAGGAGCAGCCGAGCGGCGTCGCCGGCCTTCGCCCTGGCCCGGGCCTCCAGGACCTTGCCCAGCAGGATCAGCGTGATGATCATGGCGGCGGTGTCGAAGTAGGTCTCCGGCCTTCTCAACAGGACCGCCGCCACGCTGTAGCCGTACGCCGCGAGGGAGCCCGCGGCGATCAGCGTCTCCATGGTGGATGTCCCGTGCCGAGCGGCGCGGGCGGCCGACCGGAGGAACGGCCATCCGCTGTAGAACTGGATCGGTGTGGCGAACGCCCACGCCAGCAGCATGCTCAGCCGGGACCCGGGGGCGATGAGGAGCGAGAACGCCAGGACCTCGAAAGAGAGGACGGCGGCAACCACCAACCGCCTCAGGTAGTCGCCGGCCTCGGCCTCGGCGGATGAGGTCCCTTCGATATGGAGCCGCGCGCCGTACCCGGCTTTCTCAACGGCCTCGATCAGAGGCGCCGTGTCCGTCCCGGCGGCCAGCAACGTGGCCGTGTGCGCGGCCAGACTGACCCGGGCTTCCGACACCCCCGGCTGGCGCGTTAAGACCTTCTCGATCCGGTTGACGCAGGAGGCGCAGGTCATGCCCTCGATGTCGAGGACGATGTGCCGCTCGGCGGGGGCCGGCAGGCTCATCGTTCGGGCGAGGGAGCCTCCGGGCCGGCCACGTCGTACCCGGCTTCCTCGATGGCCGTGCGGACCTTGGACGGATCCAGCGGGCTCTCCAGGGTGAGCTCGACCCGGCCGCTCAGGTGATCGGCGCGAACCGACCGGACCTCCGGCATCCTGAGGAGGGCCGCTTCGATGCTCTTCTCACACGTGGGGCACGTCATTCCCTGGACGGCCACCGTCACTGCGCTCATCCGCCTACATGCCTCCCATGGGCATCATCTCACCGGCCGCGTGAAGCCCACCCAGAAGTGAGGGGTGGAAGGCTGCCACCACGGCCAGGACGAGGAAGGCCACGCCCGCCGCGCGCGCCACGAGGGTGGGACGAGGAGCGAGCTTCTCGGTGAAGATCACGACGAACAATCCCGCCATCGCCACCAGGTTCGTCACGCTGACCGCGAGGAGGATGGCCATGAGGGCCCAGCAGCAACCGACGCAGATCGCGCCGTCACGCGCGCCCAGGCCGAAGTTGGTGCGAAGCGAGTTCGACTCGGCCCCCGCGGGCGTACGGATTAGCCGGCAGTGGGACACGAACCGATCCTTGGCCGGTGTGAA
>VAYC01000256.1 GCA_005885025.1 Actinomycetota bacterium
AGAGCATCCCCGAGGAGGTGCTCGAGCAGCAGGGTCGCCGATCACAGGAATTGCTCCGCGGGGCCCTGTTGGAAGGGGATTGGGACCCCTATCTGGCGGATCTGCTCGAGCAGGGAGCCGGCTACGCTCGGATGGGCCTCAGCTTCGTGAGCTGGTTCCGTGCCCTGAGCGTCGTCCGCCCCATGATCACGCGGCGTCTGCGAGCGGCCTTTGAGGCAGAGCCCGACCGACTGTTCTCCGTCGTGGATGCCATGGGCAAGTGGTTCGACAGCACTATGGCCGTCATCGGCGACGCGTACCTCAGCGCGAAGCAGGAGACCATCCTGGAACAGCAGGAGGCCATCCGGGAACTCTCCACCCCGGTCCTCACGCTCCTCAATGGACTGCTCCTCCTTCCCGTGGTGGGTGTCATCGACTCCCATCGCGCGCGGCAAATGACCGATCAGCTCCTCCAGGCCATCCACCAGCACCGGGCGAAGGTCGTGGTGATCGACATCACCGGCGTCGGCGCGGTGGACTCCATGGTCGCCAATCATCTGTTGCAGGCCGTAGAGGCGGCCGGACTGTTGGGGGCCACGGCCATCGTCACCGGGGTCTCCGCAGAGGTTGCGCAAACTGTGGTCAGGATCGGCGTCGACCTGACCAGGCTCCGGACCGTCGGTGACCTGCAGGGCGGGCTCGCAGAGGCCATGCGGATCGTCGGTTACAAGCTCGCGAAGGTCGAACCTGCCGCTGATTGAACAGGCCTTCAGGAGGCGCGAACCTATGGCGATTCCCATCCTCAAGCTGGGCGACTACCTCATCGCCTCGATCCAATCGGCGCTCACCGACGCCGACCTGACCCGGCTGCAGGACGACCTCGCCAGGCAGGTGGGAGAGCTTCGCTCCCGTGGAGTCGTCGTGGATGTCACGGCCGCGGACGTGATGGACTCTTTCACCATCCGGACGCTCCTCGACATCGCCCACATCGGCAAGCTTCGGGGCGCCGAGACCGTCATCGTCGGCCTCAAGCCGGAGGTCGCCTTCGCCATGGTCCAACTCGGCCTCCGCCTCGATGGCGTCGCCACCGGCCTGGACCTGGAGGAAGGGCTGGCGATCCTGAGCCACTCGAGGGGACCGACCGATGGAGGATGAGCACCGCCTTCAGATCAACTCCGAGCACGACATCCTGACCGCCCGACAGCGAGGACGTGAGCTGGCCGCGGACGTTGGCTTTTCCGGGAGTGACCTCACCATCGTGGCCACGGCGATCTCCGAGATCGCACGCAACATCGTGGAGTACGCAGGGCGGGGAGAGATCGTGTTCACCCTCGTCCGTGATGGACGGAGCCGGGGCATCGTCGTGGTGGCCCGAGACGAGGGCCCGGGGATCCCGGACGTGGCCCTGGCCATGCAGGACGGGTACTCGACGGGAAAGAGCCTCGGCCTTGGCCTGCCCGGTGCACGGAGGCTGATGGACGAGTTCGACGTCCAGTCCGAAGCTGGGAGAGGAACGACCGTGACGATGAAGAAATGGATACAGTCGCGATCGGCCAGGGTGAGTTGATCGACTGGGCCGTGGCCGCGAGGGCGCTCCCCGGGGAGGAGCGATCCGGCGATCTTCACCTGGTCGAGCCCTTCCCAGCAGGCGTGCTCGTGGCCGCGGTGGACGGGCTGGGGCACGGCGAGGAGGCCGCCCAGGCCGCCCAGACCGCCGTCGACTCCCTGATCCGATACGCGCACGAACCTCCCCTCTCCCTGGTTCGGCGGTGTCACGAGCGGCTGATGACGACCAGAGGCGTGGCCATGAGCGTGGCTTCTTTCGCCCTGACGAACCACACCATGTCTTGGCTCGGTGTGGGCAACGTGGAAGGTTCGCTGTTCAGGGGAAACCGCGGGTCGAGGCCTGCGCGCGAGTCGCTGCTCCTGCGAGGAGGAGTGGTCGGGTACCAGCTCCCAAGGCTCTTGCCCTCCGTTGTCCATGTCGGTCCGGGGGACTTGCTTGTGTTCGTCACCGACGGCATCGGCGGATATCCGTTCGACGGGCTCCGCATGACAGAGCGGCCAGCCAGGATTGCGGAGGACATCCTCGCTCGGTTCGCCCGAGAGACGGACGATGCTCTCGTGTTGGTCGCTCGCTACCGAGGAGATTCCTCGTGAACGACATCACCCGCACGAGGGCGAAGGAGCTCGCCCTGGCGCTCCGCCACTACGTGTCGGGCGCAGATGAGGCCGCTCGATTGCAGAGCTACCAGGTTGCCCGCGATGCGATGGCGAGCGGAGTGAGCCTCCTGGAGGTGGTAGCCGATCACCAGGAAGCGCTCGCGATCGTGCTGTCGGGGGCGCGAACGCTGGAAGAGTGCGCGCGTTGGGCGAAGGCCTCGGCAGAGCTCCTGGCGGAGAGCCTGGGACCTTTCGAGATGGCACACCGTGGGTTCCAGGAAGCCAACGAGTCGCTGCTTCGCGTCAACCGGGACCTGGAGCGACAGGTGACCGAGCGCCTCGAGGCCGAGGAGGCCGCCGGCCGGGCCAAGGGGGAGGCCGAGCGGGCGAATAGAGCCAAGAGCGAGTTCCTCTCGCGCATGAGCCATGAGCTGCGGACGCCCCTCAACGCCATCCTCGGGTTCAGCCAGCTCCTGGAGATGGACAGCCTGGAACCCGAGCAACAGGAGAGTGTCCAGCAGATCCTGAAGGGCGGGAAGCACCTTCTCGACCTGATCAACGAGGTGTTGGATATCGCCCGGATCGAATCGGGGAGGATGGCCCTCTCCGTGGAGCCGCTCCTGCTGGCGGACGCTCTGTGGGAAGCCATCGACCTCATCCACCCCCTCGCCGCCGAGCAAGGCATCGAGCTGAGGACGGAGGACTCCTGGCCCGCCGATCTCTACGTCCGGGCCGACCGTCAGCGGCTGAAGCAGGTCTTTCTGAACCTGTTGTCCAACGGGGTCAAGTACAACCGCCCCGGGGGATGCCTAACCGTTCGCTGCACCGAGATCCATGAGAGTCGTTTGCGCATCGAAGTCAGCGACCAGGGCGCGGGGATCGCGCCGGAAATGATGAGCCGGCTGTTCATGCCGTTCGAGCGCCTGGGGGCGGAGGCAACAGAGGTGGAGGGGACCGGGCTTGGCCTGGCCCTCTCCAAAGGCCTTGTGGAAGCCATGGGAGGAACACTGGGGGTGGAAAGCGCTCTCGGCACGGGAAGCACCTTTTTCGTCGAACTGTCTCTCTCGGAGTCCCCAGGGGCGGGTGAGGAGGGGCTGGAGGCTGCAGAGCGCATGCCGCTCAGGACCGTAGAGGGAACTCGCACCCTGCTTTACATCGAGGACAACATGGCCAACCTCAGGCTGATCGAGCGGGCCCTGAGCCACCGGCCCGATATCACCCTGCTCTCAGCCATGCAGGGCAGGCTCGGCCTGGACTTGGCTCGCCAGCATCTACCCGACCTCATCCTGCTTGACCTTCATCTGCCCGACCTGCCGGGTGAGGTCTTTCTTCGCCACTTGCAGGAAGACCCCAGGATCCGGGCCATCCCGGTGGTCGTCCTCAGCGCGGACGCCACCCCGGGCCAGATGCAAAGGCTCCTGGCGGCAGGGGCCCGGGCCTACCTCACCAAGCCGCTCGACATGCGCAGTTTCTTCCAGCTGGTAGATGAGGCGCTCCAGGAACGGAGGCTGGACCATACAGGGTGAGGGCCGCCGAAAAGTCGTCCGGACTCCGCGAAACTATTCGACCCCTCGTCCGGCCAGACGAGTTGGCTGCGCTCGATCGAGATCGAGCAAGGCAGTGGCGGCTCGCTCGTGGCCGGCGCCCTCGTAATGGTTGCCATCTGGGCGAGCTGGGACCCCGTCGATGACGGTCGTTGCACAGCGACTTGTCCACGCGACAGACCTTGTCCGTGATGGACGCGAACGCAGCCTGTTCCGGATGCTGGTCGGCGTAGTCGTGCATGGTTTGGTTCCATTTCGTCGTGATGTCATGGTAATGGTCAATCTGGAATCGAACCCAGGAGTCGCAACGGGGCCGACACCGACTCAGCATCCCCTTGCCAGGAGGTTCGGTGGCCACGAACACGACGATCGCTCCGTGCCGCGTG
>VAYC01000257.1 GCA_005885025.1 Actinomycetota bacterium
CAACGCCCTTCGAATGCGCCCCGACCGGATCATCGTGGGGGAGGTCCGCGGCGGCGAAGCGTTGGACATGCTTCAGGCCATGAACACCGGCCACGAAGGCTCGTTGTCCACGGCGCACGCGAACTCGCCGCGAGATCTGCTGTCCCGACTCGAGACCATGGCGCTCATGTCCGACGTCGAACTACCTGTGTCCCACGTCCGGGAACAGATCGCCGGCGCGCTCGACCTCATCGCGCACATGAGCCGGATGCCGGACGGAAGCCGAGTCGTGGCTCGGATCTCTGCGGTGGAGGGTCTTCGGTCGGAGTCCGTGTTGCTAGAAGACATCTTCGCCTGGCGCCGGGGACCTCAGCCTGGATTCGAGGCCACGGGCATGCTCCCCTCGATCCTTCGGATGCTCGAGGAGCGCGATGAGCGGGTCGACCCTCGCGTGTTCTCGGGGTCCGCCTCCGGGGACGAACAAGGAGCAGAGGCGCAGGGTGGCGCGTCCCGGGTAGCCCAGGCGGGGGCAGCGAAGCGGCCGGCCTGGCCTGGGAAGGCCGCCTCCTGGCCTGGGTCGGCGCGGCGACTCGGCAGCGTGGTGGAATGATGTGGGCGGCGTACGAGTCTGGCTGGATGCCCGCGACCTTCGTGGTTGCCCTAGCCGTCCTTGCCATCTGGCTGGCACTGCGGGGGCTCCGACAGATGACGTCTCGGCGAGTGGCTATGGCGAGCGGCGATCTCGCGCTCAAGCGGGGCGAACCCATCCCGCCGAGAGATGCTCAGACTGCGGGAGCCTCTGGTCTTCGACGTCTCCTGATGTTCTCCCTCGCACCGATTGGCGCGGGCATCGGATGGATCCTGGCAGGGCCATTGGGAGTGCTCATGGGGGGAGGAGCAGGCGCAGCCGTTCCCTTGGTTCGGGCCCGCCGACGGAGTCGGCAGCGAACAGAAGTGCTGGAGCGTGACCTCGCCCAGCTCGCCGCGACTACCAGCCTTGCCCTCAGAAGCGGGTTGTCGGTCAGTCAGGCTCTGGAGTTCTCCGGTAGAGAGCTCATTGGCGCGACACGGGCGCTCTTCGAACGCTTCCTTGAGGAACAGCACCTCGGGGTTCCGTTCGAAGCCGCTCTGGAGAGGTTTGGAGCGGGACTCGGCTCGGACGATGCCCAGCTCTTCGTCCTCGTGATGAGCGTGCACGCGAGAAGCGGCGGTGACCTTGCCGGTGCACTGGATGAGGTGGCCACGACGATCCGCCATCGAGTGGCCGTCCGAAGGGAGCTCCGAGCCGCCAGCGCGCAGGGACGCGTGTCTGGGGCCATCCTCTGCGCCTTGCCGATCGCTTTCTTCTTGGTGTTGGCGGCCACCTCACATCGACAGCTCGGTCCCGTCTATCGATCAGCCCCGGGTATCGCGATGGTCTCGGTGGGGCTGCTCATGGAAGGGCTTGCCTATCTCTGGATCCGCCGACTCCTCCGGATAGAGGTCTGAATTCCATGGTCTCGGAATGGGGGATCCCAGTTCTTGCCGGCGCATCCTTGCTCCTTGCTCTTGCCGGCGCCTCCACGATGCGCCCAACCATCCGCGTACCAGCAAACGGACCAGGCCAAGCGACCGCATTCCGGCTCACGGCGACCCAGGCTTTGGGACGACTCGGCCGCACCCGCTCGGCTTTGCGCGTGGTACGAGTGGACACGCTGCGGCGCCGCGTAGAGCTCGCGGGAGCCCACACCGGGCTCGAGACGGTGGTTGGTGCCGAGCTGGCCCTCGCGCTCGTTGCTGGCACTGCCGCCCTTCTCTTGGGATTGATCGTTCGTCCCGTGATCGCGCTCTCGCCCGTCGCAGTGTTGGCGGCCGCCAGAGGCTTTGAGGTGGTCGTAGGTCGAAGGGCACGCCGTCGACAGGGCCAGATCGCTGCGGACGTTCCCGATTTCGTGGAGTTGCTGGTGGCGACGACCGACGCTGGGCTGAGCCCGGCAGTTGCCCTCCGAAGGACGGCACCGATGCTTCATGGGCCGCTCGGGAACGAGCTCCGATGCGCCGTCTCGGAGGTCCAGCTCGGGGTGCCCTGGCAGCGGGCAATCGAGCAAATGGTGGCTCGAACCGACGTCCCTTCCCTCAGGGCACTGGCGGCGGCGTTGTCCCGGTCCCAGCAGCTCGGCACCGTCCTCGGTTCGACACTCCGAAAACTCGCCGAGGATCTCCGCCGCGAGCGCCGGACTCGGGCCGAGGAAGAAGCCCGCAAAGCCCCGATCAAGATGTTGTTCCCCCTGGTGTTCCTGATCCTTCCCGCATTCCTCCTCCTCACCGTGGGACCGGTCGTGCTGGCGACGATCAGGTCGCTCCGCTGATCCCTATAGACGGAAAGGAGGTGACGCAATGCTTCGGCTTCACATGCGCCTGGGGAGGTTGGTTGGACAACGGGTCCGTCGGATTCAGGAGTGGGCGGCTCGGATCCATCCGGTCTTGGCCGGGGAGAAGGGACAGACCACTGCGGAATATGCCTTGGTCATCCTAGCCGCGGCTGCCGTAGCCCTGGTGCTGATCGCGTGGGCCCAGTCGAGCGGCAAGCTGCCGGCGTTCTTCGACAAGGTCATCGACGATCTCACGAACAGCTTCTAGCGCGGCACCATGAGGCGGCGAGGCAACTTGGAGAGAGGGAATGAGCGCGGCTCAGCAGTGGTCGAGTTCGCGCTCGTCCTTCCTCTAGTCCTGGTCATGTCCCTGGCCATCGTTCAGATCGGCCTGCTCGTGAAGGACCAGGTCCTGGTTGGGGAAGCCGCGAGGGCCGGGGCGCGGGAGGCCTCGGTCAACGCGGATGACGAGCAAGTCCGTCAGGCCGTCGCCTCGGCGGCGGTCGGGCTGGATGGGACAAAGCTCGGGGTGACCATCGCGAGAGAGGGCGGGGCGGGATCGGCTGTCACCGTGACGGTCGACTACCAGGCGCCGGTGGACATCCCGCTGGTCACGTGGCTGTTCCCGGGCTCTGTAAATCTGAGGGGCACGGCCGTCATGCGACAGGAGACGGGGTGAGGTCCGTTGCCCGGCGGTCCTCCGAAGCCGGATCGGTCACCGTCCTGGCCGCTGCCGTGCTGTTCCTGGCCGGCGTGCTGGTGCTCGTTGCCGTCGACCTCCTGCGCGTGGTGCAGGCTCGTGCTCGAGCCCAGACCGCCGCCGACGCAGCCGCGCTTGCGGCGGCCCAGGAGATCGCCGTACCTGCTGGTCGCACGCCCGCGGAAGTGGCGGCGGAGTATGCGGAGCGAAACGGGGGAACCCTGGTGTCGTGCGACTGTGCCCCGAACGCCCGGGAGGCGATCGTGGAGGTACAGGTCCTTGCCG
>VAYC01000258.1 GCA_005885025.1 Actinomycetota bacterium
GAGACCGCGAACGGGTCCGCGCTGGCCCCCGGCGACTACGTCACGACGAGCGGAAGCGTCAACTTCACGCTGGGAGGCCCCACCAGCCACCAGCTGTCCGTCTCGATCGTCGGCGATCGCCGACTGGAGCACCTGGAGAGCTTCTTCGTCAATCTGGTCAACGCCTCAGGAGCGCAGATTGCCAGCGGACAGGGCGTCGGCGAGATTCGAGACAACGACACCCGGACCACGCTCAAGGCGTGGAAGCGGTCTGGCCGGATCCGGACTCGTGGATTGGTCACGCCCGCACATCCCGGCAGGAGAATGACCGTGAAGCTGTATCGGTACTCGAACAGCAAGTGGGTGTGGCTGGCGACCCGCCGGCCCTACTTGTCCGGTAGCAGCGACCTGAACCTCGACGGATTCTCCGACAGCCGTTACGCGATCTCGTTCCGTCGCCCGCGCGCGGGCACGTGCAAGGTGGTCGCGGTGTTCCCAGTGGACTCCGATCACCGCACAAGCAAGGCCGCGAAGAAGATCAGCTGCTGACCTGCCTCGAAGGGAGAGCTCCGATCGAAACATCGATCGGAGCTCTCCTCATGATCGGTCGGGGGAGTCCCCGAGCTCGATATTGTCGGCCGCTCGATGCGACCAGGCGAAGGGGTGGGGTCAGCCGGAGACGGCCTGCCGGACGGCTTCGGCCAGCGAGCCGTTTTCCTCGACGCCCACGTTGATCCCGTACACGAGGGCCACGCGTTGCAGGTCGGTCCACGCACAGAGAGAGCCGGTCACCTTCCCGGTCATAGGGGCGCATGCCTGTGTGACGCCGTTCTGGCCGTACGTCGAGCGTCTCTGAGCGAGGTCAAGGGTGATGCCTTGAGAGCGGAGGTCGCCGGCCAAGGTCGTGAGCGCGTTGGCGGCCGTCATGTCCGGTGGCGAGCCGGAGAACACCTCCACGACGAGGCCTTTTCCTGTTGTTCGGTACACGGCCGCACTGACGGACGCTCCCGCGCCGAGAGCCACCTTCCCCAGCTCGTCCTTCACTCGATTGATGTTGGGGTCGTTGTCAACCCGTGTGTATCCCTGGATGGAGGCCGGTAACTCGGATGTGGTCTTGGGGATGATGCCCTTCATGACCAGGGGCGTCACGATCAACAGGGCCAGTGATGCGATGGCCAGCATCCACAGGATCGGCTGTTTCGTCGGCGTTTTCTGCCGCCGGGCGGTCGACAGCAGCGACAGGTCGTAATCGGCGGCAACGAGGGCGGCCTGTCCCGGCGGGGACGTAGGGGCCTGCATCGGAAGAGAAGCGAGCTGCGGCGGAGGAATCGAAGGCTGCGCCGGGAGACTCGGGGCCGGCATGGCCACCGGCAGCGGCGCCGGGGGCGCCACCAGGGTGGAGTTGCAGCGCCAGCACATCCATGCGCCGGAGGTGTTCTTCGCCCCGCACCGGGGGCACGAGGACGGGATCTCTGCCATGAGCGAATCGGGATGCCGAGGTTCTCATCGACGGGCCCAGATCGCCGCTTGAGCATGGAGCGGCGAGCGGCGCCCCCATCGCCTGACGGATACTTCCGAGCGGCGACCGAGTGAGGAAGGAGAGCGACGATGACGACGCTCCGGGTCCGCTACCGAAGCGGCGGGGAGGACGAGTTCCAGGTGAGGGAGCAGCACCAGCCCAAAGACGTGGCGGCGCTCCTTCACCAGGGTCTGGCTGGCAGTTCGACGATCATCTTGGGCCTCGCCTCCCGCCGTGGCCAAACCGTCGGCGCCTATGCCGTTGTGGCGCTCCGGATGGGTGAGGTCGTCATGTGGGAGCTCGACCCGATCGCGGATGACGGCAGGCTCTTGGCGGCCTTCATGCTCGAGCAGAAACCGGGTACCGCGGCGCCACCACCGGGACGACCCCCGGCTCAGCCATAGGAGCGCCTGCAGCTTCGACGATATCGATGAGCCAACTCAAGACGCGGGGAGCTGAGCCGGCGGAACCATGTCCGGCTCGGCGAGGGCTTCGGCCGGCCCGGGCTCCTCAGGAGGCTCGGGGATGGCTCGCAGGTTCCGAACGGGCGACAGCAGCACCGGGAGGAACGGCAGGCAGCCCCCGATGCCCGCCACCCACAGCGTCGGCCGCAACCCGATCGAGTTCCCCAACACCCCCCCGAGGAACGCGCCGATCGGGATCGTGCCCCACACCATGAACCGCATCGTGGCGTTCATCCGGCCCTGCATCCTGAGGGGGGTGATTGCCTGGCGAAGGCCGACCTGATTCATGTTGTAGATGACCCCCCCGAACCCGCCCACGAAGAGGGCGCCGATCAGGAACGGGTAGGGGAACGAACTCGGCGCCAGCGGGACCAGCAGCCACGGCGGCCCGAAGACCAAGGCCGACACGACGATGGTCCGCCCGATCCCGAGCCGCCGGGCCACGGCGCTCCCCGAGAATGCGCCGAGCAACGAGCCCACGTTGCCGATGGCGAAGATCAGTCCGATCTGTCCTGGGTTCAGGCCGAGCCGTCGCACGCTGTACAGGATCAGCACTGAGAACCCGATCTGGCTGAACAGGTTCGAGCTCGCGGTGCAGGCGGCGATCGCTCGCAGCAATGGGTTCCCAAGTACGTAGCGAAGTCCGTGGGCGATCTCGGCGCGGATCTTCGGCTTGCCCTCGGGCCCGTGTGGCTCGACCGGCGGCTCAGGTCTCCGGATCAGGAAGATGAAGCACGCCGATCCCAGGTAGCTGATCGCGTCGGCGATGATGGCGAGCGGAGCCCCGATCCACTGGATCAGGCCGCCTGCCAAGCCGGGGCCCGCCAGCTGCGCGGTGGCCCGGCTTCCCTCGAGCTTGGCATTGCCTTCCACCAGCTGGTCCCGGTCCACCAGCGATGGCAGGTAAGACTGGTAGGACACGTCGAAGAACACGGTCAACACGCCGGTGACGAACGCGACCACGTAGAGCTGGAGCAGCGTCAGATGGCCGAGTTCGTAGACGAGCGGGATCGAACCGAGGGACAGCACGCGCCCCAGGTCGCCGATGATCAGGATGGGTCGGCGGCGGAGTCGATCGACCCATGCTCCCGCCGGCAGGCCGAACAGGATGAACGGCAGGAACTCGGCGGTCCCGAGCAGCCCCACCTCGAACGCGTTGGCCTTCAAGAGAAGGATGGCGA
>VAYC01000248.1 GCA_005885025.1 Actinomycetota bacterium
ATGCGTCGGCGCGTGGCGCTGGCCCAGTCCCTGTTGGGCGATCCGGACCTGCTGATCCTGGACGAGCCCACGGCCGGTCTCGACCCGGAGCAGCGCTTGCGGTTCCGGGACATGGTGTCGCGTCTGGGCGAGGACCGCACGATCATCGTCTCCACCCACCAGACCGAGGACGTCGCCGCCCTCTGCCAGCAGGTGGTCGTGATGAACGGAGGGCAGATCCTCCTGCGTGGAACGCCTCGGGACGTCGCCGAAGTGGCTCGCGGACACGCGTGGCTGACTGAGGCGCGCGATCCCAAGGCGAGGCTCGCGTGGAGGACGGCGGAAGGACGCCAACGAAACATCGGGGACGCCCCCGCCGGGGCCGAACTGGTCGAGCCGACCATCGAGGACGGATATCTCCTCCTGGTCGGGGAACGGGCGTTCTCGGAGGCGGCGTGAGCATCGCCACCGTTACGGCCCGACAAGCTCCTCGATCCCATGCTCGCCGGAGGCACCGAACCCCCGTCGTGGCACTGGCCCGGGCCGAGGGACGCCGGCTGCTTCGCCACCCCATCGTCCTGGCGAGCATCCCGTTCTGCGTCGGGACGTTCCTGCTGCTCACCTGGAACCAGGCCCCGGTCCTCTCCCGCGACGACATCCTCATAGGGCTCGCCCTCTGCCCGCTCGCCGGCGCCGTGTTCCTCGCGGCTCATCTCGGGGCGACCCGCAGCTTCCGGCATGGGACCGACGAACTCTACGAGGGCACGGTGACCACACCCGCCCAGCGGACAGCCGGTCACCTGCTTTCGGTGCTGTGGACGACCGGTCTTTCCGTCCTTCTGGTGGTCGCTGGACTCCTGTACCTCGTGGCGCTACGGGCCGTCGCGCGTCCTGATCTCCTGGAGCTGCTGACCGGTCCGTCGCTGGTCGTCTTCGGCGGCGCCCTCGGCGTCGCCTTGGCTCGGTGGTGGCGGGCAGCCCTGGCGGGGCCAGTGGGAGTGGTAGGGCTCGCCGCCATGGAGATCTTCCTCGTGTGGCAGACCTCGGCGGGCCGGCCCGAGAACGATCCGAATCCCGTGCGGTGGCTGGCGCCGTGGGTGCCGATCGCCGTCTCGGGAAATCCACCGCGTGAGCTGGTGATCCGCCCGTCGGTGGCATCTCGTGTTCATCGCTTCTCTGGCGCTTCTGTCCGGCGGTATCGCGCTGCTCCGCTCGGGCGCTCGCTCACTCGCGGTCGCGGCCACATCGGGCGCGCTGGCCCTGCTCGTCGTTGCCGGGTCGGCCCAGGTACGCGCGCCCACGGTCGCGCAACGGTCGGCGCTGGCCGCACTCCTCGTGCATCCGGAGCGGTACCAGGTGTGCCAGACGCGGACGGGCGTCCGCTACTGCGCTTACCGGGGATACGCCGGATGGATCGACCGATGGGCCGCCGCGGTGACGCCGCTGATGAGCCGGGTCCCGGCCGAGGCCAGGCCGCGTGACATTCAGATCGTCCAGACGCTCAGCGTGTACGGAAGCGACGTTTCGGAGGCCGATCTCCAAGGGACCCGCGCGGCGGCCCAATTCGGCTACAACGAGTTTACCGACGACCTGGGGTCGGCGGTCACGCCCGCGAACCAGTGGGGCCGCGGCAAGTACCAGGGGCAGGATGAGCTGGCAATGGATCTCATCGTCGCCGCTCAATCGGTGGGCCTCCCTCGCCGTCCCCAGGATGTCCGTCTGACGGCTGCGGAAGCGAGAGGGATCCTCGCAGGGTACGACCCATCGGAGCGCGCGGATGCAGCCAAACAGATCCATGCCGGTGGCGCCTGGGGCTACTGCACGTCGGTAGGCCAAGCCCGGGCGGCGGTGGCCCTGTGGCTCGCCGCCCAGGCGACCAGCCGGACCGAGGCCGCGTTCAGGGCCGTGCTGGTCGGCGACCCGTACCGGATCACAGTGGTGGGAACCGGCTCGGATACGGACATCAGGAGCGGCATCGATGAGCTGAACGTCTTTGGCGGGCCGATGCTCGGCGAATTGGAGGGCCTCCCGTACCGGCTCCAGATCTTCAACTTCGTGGTGCAGTGGGGCAAGGCTGAGGCCTTCTACGCCGAGCAACTCCTGGACCGCCCTCCGGGGGAGGTGTCCGAGGCCCTGACGAAGAATTGGGAGCTGCTGACGCGGCCGTCGACCACGACGAACCAACTGGTTCAGCTGATGCAACTGGTTCAGCTGATGTCCCTCCGCCCCCTCCCCTCCTATGAAGAGCAGCCCCAGAGGGCCGGAGTGGCCCCGGATCGGATCAGGAACGTCATCCAAAACATGACCGACCCGTCGAACGCGGACCCGTCGCTGGTGCCGTGCCGGTGAGTTCCGCGGTTCGGGTCGTCGTGTCCCGCGGGAGTCGCATCGAGGTAGCGGCAGAGCTCCTTCGGCCCGTCGCCCGCACGATCCGGTGGTCCCCACTCGTGGGCGCCGTCATCGTGGCGTTCGTCCAGGTGTACGTGCAGACGAGGGAGTCCTGCCCCCCAACGAACCCGTGCCTCGGTCCAGAGGCACGCGTGCTGGCGCTGCGCATCGCGGCGATCCTGATCGCGCTGGGGTCGGCGTTCGTACTCGACGACCCCACGGAGGAGACCACTGGCCACTTCCCCACACCCCGGTGGCTGCGACGAGCCGTCCGGGTCGGGCTCGTCGCGCCGGTCGTGACCTTGACGTGGGCCATGCTGGTCCCCCTGGCCATGCGATCCTCGGTCGCCACGGATCCGTTTCCGACGGGCGCGCTGACCCTCGAGCTGACTACGCTGGTGATCGCCGGCTTGGCTCTCTCCGTGGCCAGCGCGCGATTCGTCCCAGAAGGAATGGGCGGCATTGCCGCCGGACCGATCCTGCTGGGCCTGGTCGCGGCGGCGCACTACCTTCCAGAGCGGCTGGCCGTTTTCATCCTCGATCCGCAAGCGCCCCGATGGCACGCGGCCCACGACGTCTGGAGGGTGCTGCTCCTGATCGCCATCGCCGCCCTGCTGTTCGTCAGCCGCGACCCGTGGCGGAGATCTCTTCGATCAATCGGCGGGTCCGCTCGGCCGAGACCACATCCTCCTTGAGTTCGTAGAGTCGCAGCGCCTCTCGGAGGACCTCGACCGCTTCCTCCGGACGCTCGGCTTGGCGGAGAATCAGAGCAAGGTCGCTCAGGGCCGGGGCATGGCTGAATGTGCCCTCCACGTCCCGGACGAGAGCCACGGCTTCACGGGCCAGACTTTCCGCCTGATCCAGGCTTCCTTCATTCGCCAGGATCTTGGCGCGGGCACGTCGCCATTCTGCTTGGGAATTGATGTCATCGCTGGCGGCCGTTTCGCGACTGAGCTCGACGAACCTCCCGGCTTCCTCATAGCGCTTCTGCGCGCAAAGGATCAGGGCCAGGTCGGCGGCAAGCGTGGAGAGCCAACTTCGTTCGCCCCCACTCTCCAGGATCTCGCAGGCTCGCCGAACCGCGCGTTCGGCAGCGATGAGGTCGCCGGCCTGGACTTCGAGGAATCCCAAAGCTTCAGCATCGTTCACCGCCGCGAACATCCCCATCCCGAGGTCGTGACAGATCGCCGTGCTTCGAGCCGCCATCTCCCGGCCCTCAGGGAAGCGGCCTCGCATCCCCTCCAGCATGGCCTTGGCCCAGAGAACTCCTGATTCAACCTTGAGATCGCCTCGGGCCTGCTCCTGGATGGCGTCCAGGAATGGAAGAGCTTGGGACACGGGCATGGGGCCGCGCATCGGGGGGGACGTGAGATAGAAGAGGCACTCCACTTCCTCACGCCGATCGCCCGCGCGACGGGCATGCTCGAGGGCGCGCTCGAGCGCGTCCAGCCTCTCGGCCGCTCTCAGTCTGAATTGGTGAGCCCAGGCTACGAGGCCCCACGCTCGCGCCAGGCCGCGGTGATCCTCGATCCTTTCGAACAGCGGGATGATCCGTTCAGCGGCATGGAGACTCTCCTCCGCGACCCCCTCCGGGTTCGTCTGCAACCGTACTCGCAGGGAGGCAATGGTGGCGTGTGCCTTGAGCCGCTCGTTGCCCGAGGCCTCCGCGGCTCTCGTGGCCTCTGCGAGGACAACGTCGGCCCTCGAGTACTCTCCGGATTCCAAGAGGGCGAGGCCGACGTCGGTGAGCAGCTCGAGGCGACCGATGTCATTGGGGGGGAGGAGAGCCGCGGCTCGCTCCAGCAGATTGACCGCAGCCGGGAGGTCATTTCGGGCGAAGGCCCGTCGGCCGCCCGATGCCAGGAGCTGGGCCGCCCGGGCGGCCACACTTGTCGCGCGGTCATCGACGGGCCCGAGGTCGGCCCGGTACCGGTAGGACTGCTCGAGATGGTAGGCGAGGATCTCCTCGTATTCCGAAACGCGATCGCCGGTGATGCGCGCCAACCAATCAGCGAACGCTTCGTGCAGTTCAGCCCGAGTCTCCTTGGAGATGGCTTGATATGCCGCATCGCGAATCAGGATGTGGCGGAACCGGTACGTTTCTTCGCCCGACAATGACTCCGAGCGCTCCGGACGGATCAGATCCTTGCGGACGAGCGTCGTGAGGTGTCGGGGCACACTTGGACGCACCGCCTCCGGCGCGAGGTCCGTCACCGCCCCGCTGTAAAAGACCTGCCCGACGACCGACGCTCCCTCGATGACCTGTCGCTCTTCCCCTTGCAATCGGTCGAGGCGGGCAGCAATCAATGCTTGAATGGTTGGCGGGATCTTCACCGCCGTGATGTCGCCGACAATTGTCCAATGGCCATTGGTCCGGAGCAGGAGCCCTTGATCCATGAGGATGGAGAGCATCTCCTCCACGAACAGCGGATTCCCCTCAGCGGACTCGATGATTCGAGCTCGCGCGGCGTCGTCGAGCTGAGCCTGGCCCAAGAGATTCGCGATCAGGTCCTTGCTCTCGCCCTCCGTGAGCGGCTCGAGCAGGATGGAGGTGGCGTTGAGCTTTCCCCCGCCCCACGCCGGCCGCCGCTCCAGCAACTCGGGGCGAGCGATGCATAACAACAGGATGGGGGCGTCGCGCGAGAGATCGGCCACGTGCTCGATGAGGTCGAGCAGTGTCGGCTCCGCCCAATGGATGTCGTCGAAGATCACCACGAGGGGGTGGCTCGTCGCGAGGGCCTCCAACAGCTTGCGGGTTCCCCAGAACATCTCTTCGCTCGGTGCGGCAGCTTCGCTCAGCCCAAGCAGTTGCCCGAC
>VAYC01000249.1 GCA_005885025.1 Actinomycetota bacterium
GCTCAAGGGCCTGTTGCAGGCTCAGTTCCTCCTGGTGGCCGTCGGAGAGCCGGCGCAGCGTGACGGTCCGGGCTCTGATCTCCTTCTCTCCGAGGATCAGCGCAAACCTCGCCTCGGCCCGGTCGGCCATCTTCAGTTGGGTCCCGATCGGCCTGGCCTCGAACGCGGCGTCCACCGAAAGCCCGGCTGCTCGAAGGGTCCGAGCGGCCTCCCGAGACTGGGCCCACCCGGCCTCCCCCACTCCGACCACGAAGACGTCGGGACGCTCCGGGTTGAGGATGGGCTCATCTCGCTCCAGGAGCATGAGGACGCGCTCGAGACCGATCGCGAACCCGACTCCGGGCGTGGGCGAACCGCCCAACACTTCCGCCAGTCCGTCGTACCGCCCTCCGCCGCCAACGCTGCTCTGTGCTTCGGCGAGCTGACCGCTCACCCACTCGAACGTCGTGCGCGTGTAGTAATCGAGGCCCCGTACCAGCGTCGGGGTGACGACCGCTTCGATGCCTTCCTCCTTCAATTCTCTGCGCACTTCATCGAAGTGTTTCTGGCAATCGGCGCAGAGTCGATCCACGATCTTGGGAGCCTCCGCCGCCACCGCTCGGCAGTGTTCGTCCTTGCAGTCGAGAACCCGCAAGGGGTTCTCCTCGAATCGGCCCTGGTGTTCGTCGCGGAGCCGGTCCCGATTCGCCCGAAGGAACTCCAGGAGCTCAACTCGGTACGCCGGGCGGCAGGTGGAGTCCCCGATGCTGCTGACCTGCAACTGGAATCCGCCGACCTGCGCCGCTCGCAGGAATCGATGGCCCACGGCGATCACCTCGACATCGGCAAGGGGACCTCCATCCCCGATCACCTCGACGTCGAATTGCCGGAACTCGCGGAGGCGGCCCGACTGAGGTCGCCCGTATCGCCACATCTTCCCGATCGTGAACGCTTTGAACGGCGTGGGGAGCCCGTGCCGGCGTTCGAGGAAGGCACGAACGATCGGCGCCGTGGCCTCGGGCCGAAGCGTGAGGAGGCGCCCGCCACGGTCCTCGAACGTGTACATCTCCTTTCGAACCACGTCGCTGGTCTCCCCGGAAGTACGGCTGAACAGTTCCGTCTGCTCGAACGCCGGCGTTTCCACGTACCGGTAGCCATACTGGCGCGCGACCTTGGCGGCGAGCTCGTACAGGGCCCGCATCCTGCCTGCTTCCGGAGGCAGCAGATCCAGGGTCCCCCTGGGCGGCTTGAGGTCCATGAGTTCCTCAGGCCAGCTGCAACAGAAACGGATTGGTCGCCCGTTCCTCCCCAACCGTCGTGGCCTGGCCGTGGCCGGGGCGAACGTCGAGGTCGTCGGGGAGGGCGAGGAAACGACGAAGGCTGGCGAACATGTCCTCGGCCGATGAGTTCGGGAAGTCGAACCGCCCGATCGCGCCCTTGAACACGAGGTCCCCGCTGAACAGAAGACTCCCTGTCCGGAAACAGGAGCTCCCCGGCGTGTGTCCTGGCGTGTGGATGACCTCGAGCGAGAAGCCGGCCACCTCCAGCACGTCGCCCTCGGAGAAGGCCCTGACATCGGCGGGAGGCGAGGCCGGCGCAGGGAACCCCGAACCCCAGGCCCCTGGATCGACGAGCGCGAGCTCGTCGTCCTTGTGGATGAAGAAGGGAATCTCCGCCCCACACAACTCGGCCGCGGCCCCGACGTGATCGTGGTGCCCGTGCGTGGCCACCGCGGCCACGGGCCGCTTGCCCGCCGCCGAGAGCAGGCGCCGGACCCGTTCGGCCTCGAACCCAGGATCGATCACCACCGCTTCCTCCCTGCCTTCCAGAGCGAGGAGCCAGCAGTTCGTGGCGTAGGGGTTGTCCGCGAACGCTTCGAGATACATCTCGGGCATCCTAACAGCGGCCCAAACCGCGCTAACTCTCCAGCAGGATCGTGACGGGCCCGTCGTTCACCAGCTCCACCTCCATGTGTTCGCGAAACGAACCGCGCTTCACCGACGCGCCGAGGGCTTCGAGGGCCGAGGCGAAATCGTCCACGCTCCTGGTCGCCTCCTCCGGCGGCGCCGCTCCCGCCCACGAGGGCCTGCGGCCCTTGCTGGCGTCGCCGTAGAGGGTGAACTGGGGAACGACCAAGACCTCCCCACCCACCTGAGCCAGCGAGAGGTTCATCTTCCCCTGCCCGTCCTCGAAGATCCGCAGATGATGGACCTTGCCCGCGAGCCACTCGGCCTCGGTCGGACCATCGCCACGGCCCACCCCCACGAGGACCAGCAGACCAGGACCGATGTCGGCGAGGGCCTTTCCCCCGACCCGTACCGCTGCCCGCGTCACTCTCTGGATCACCAGCCGCATCGGCTGGACTTATACACCTAGCCTCCGAGCAGCGGCGGCAGCCACACCGGGTGGGCCAGGACCAGGACAGCCAGCGCCAGGAGGACCGCTCCCGCAACGGGGGCGACCACATCACCCGCTCGTCCGACCTTCTCGTAGAACATGAGGCACCCCAGCACGGCCATCCACCACAGGTTCGCCACGCCGGCAGCGAACACGACGAGCATGAGCGCCCAGCAGCATCCGAGGCAGAACACCCCGTGCCGCCGTCCCAGGCGGAACGCCCCGGAAACCCCTCGTCGGTAGTGCTGGAGGAGGAACGCGCCCGGATGCCGGCACTCCGACAGGCAGCGTTCCTTGAGGCCGGAGAACTGGAACGCCCCGGCGAGGGCCAGGGCCCCTCCGCCGATGATCCAGGGGTGCAGCGCCAGCCACGGCGTGTGGTCGACCAGACGGTGGATCCCGATGTCCTGCACGAACGCCAAGGCGCCGAAGCCACCCCACACAGCGAGATACCCGGCCAGGAAGGCGCCCTGCACGATGGCCGGACGGGGCTGTCGAATAGATGCCACCCTGAAGAGACGGACCATGGGCAGGCTCGACGGCAGCATCATGGCCACGACCATCACCTGCCAGGCCACCAGGAAGAGCGGAAGAGCCACCCACAGGGGTGGCGGTTTGAGGAAGGGATGCACTCCTTCTATCAGCCGTCCGTGGTTGAGCAATATCGCCTCCCCACTCGACTGGGCGGCGATGGTCGCGACCCACGCCAGGGCGATGGCGGCCAGGACGGCCGGCGGGAACCGCCGGCCGTCCCTCAATGTCACCTTGGCCGTCTGGACGGCCGCCATCACCT
>VAYC01000001.1 GCA_005885025.1 Actinomycetota bacterium
CAGCCGCGAGGGCGTGACCATGGCCGCCACGGACTCCTACCGGCTTGCGGTTCGAGAGCTCTCAGCGACAGCGGAAGGCGAGGCCAAGGCGCTGGTCCCCGAACGAGCCCTGTCGGAGGCAGGGCGGGCCGCGGCCGGCGAGGAGAAGGGCCAGATCGAGCTGTTCGTGGAGCACAGCCAGGTTGCGTTTCGGATCGGCGCACTCACGCTCACCTCGCGGCTGATCGAGGGCGAGTTTCCGAACTACCGGCAGCTCCTGCCCGAGCGCTACGAGAGCCGCCTGTCGGCCTCGCGCCAGCAGCTCCTCGACGCGGTGCGCCGGGTGGGACTGCTCGCGCGGGAGAGCTCACCGGTGAAGATGGAGTTCAACGCCCTGGGAGTGCGGCTGTCGTCCTCCTCGCCGGACCTGGGAGGCGCGGTCGAGGTGGTCGAAGCCAAGTTCGAGGGCGACGACCTCACCGCGGCCTTCAATCCCAACTATCTCGTCGATGGTCTGACCGGGGTGACCGGCGATCGCGTCGAGATCGAGGTGCGGGACGGGCTCAAGCCTGCCGTGGTCCGCGGGGAAGGCGAGGGGCTCGTGTACCTTGCCATGCCGGTCCGCCTGCCGGCACCGGTGGGATAGCCTGGGGCTGTGCGGCTCGGCTGGATCGAGGTACGGGATTTCCGCAACCACGAGGCGGCCTCCCTCCAGGTAGGCCCGGGGCTGACCGCCGTCGTCGGGCCCAACGGGCGAGGCAAGACCAACCTCCTCGAGGCTATCTATTACCTCTGCTGGCTGGTCTCGCCCAGGGTGAGCAACGACCTTCCTGATCCGATCCGGGGCGACCTCGGCCTACGTGCGGGGAGAGGTCGAGAGCGAGACGGGACGATTCCTGATCGAGGTAGAGGTGAGGGCGGGAGGCCAGAACCGGGTACAGGTGAACCGGTCCGTTGTGCGCCGGAAGCGCGACCTCCGGCGCGACGTCCGCGCGGTGTTCAGCGGGCCCGACGACCTCTTGGTCGTGCTGGGCGATCCGTCGGAGCGCCGGCGATTCATGGACGAGGCCGTGACGACGTTGTGGCCGGCGAAGGATGGAGCGGCCGGCGCCTATGAACGAACGCTTCGCCAGCGCAACCGTCTGCTCAAGGAGTGGGCGGGCGTCGGCGAGCCTCCGGAGCTGGCGGCGTGGGATGCAGAGCTGGTCTCGAGCGGGGTGGCTCTGACGGCCCTTCGGGCTCGGGCGATGGATCGGCTGGGGGGGAGGGCCGGGGCGACGTTCGGACGCGTGGCTGGGGGTGAGGACGAAGCGCTCGTCGCCGAATACCGGCCGTCCGTGGAGGCGGAGCCCGGTGGGTTGGAAGCAGCCTGCGTGCGCCGGCTTGGGGAGCGGAGAGAGGACGAGTGGGGGTGGTGGTGGAGGGGCTCGCCGCGCGGGGGTTCGCCTCGCACGGCGAGGCGTGGGGGACGGCGCTCTCGCTTCGTCTCGGCCTGGGTGAGGCGGTTGCCGACGAAGTCCGCGAGCCGCCGATCCTTCTCCTGGACGACCCGTTCTCGGGGCTCGATCCGGTGCGGCGGCGAAGGTTGGCCGACGCGCTGGGCGGCCGGGGACAGGTTCTGATCGCCGTGCCGGAAGAAGGGCACGTCCCTTCCGGATCGACGGTGTGGTGCGCCGAGGAGGACGGGATTGTCCCGAGGTAGCTCCCGGAGTTGGTGGAAGAGGGGTCGGGCGAGCGAGCCGGAGATGCTGGCGTCGGTGTTGGACACGCTGGCCTCAGGCCGGCCCTGGTCCACGGGCATCGCTCTTGGGGAGCTGGGCCGCCGATGGAAAGGCGTGGTTGGGGAGCGTCTGGCTATGGAGTGCGCCCCGGTGGCCCTCGAGGCCGGGGTGCTGGTCATCCGAGCCTCCTCGGCGGCGTGGGGCGCTCAGATCCGGTTCCTGGAGGGGGAGATCCGCGATCGGGCCAACGCCGCTCTTGCCTCGGAGGCGGTCCGGGAGGTCAGAGTGGCGGTGGGAGAAGGGAGCGAGCGAGGCTGAAAGGGCCAGAAAGAGTGCCAAGAATGGGCCCCGAATCAGGGCGTGGGAAGGCCCGGATTCAAGGCCCGGAAGCGCTCATCCGATGGCATATCTGATGGTATAATTTAGATGTATTTGGATCTCTCTTCAGAGACCGGTCCCTTCCCCATGAGAGGGCGCTGCATGCGCGGCGCACGTCGGAGGTAACGTGGCGGTCAGAGCTGCCAACTCGAGCTATACGTCTGCTGATATCACCGTCCTGGAGGGCCTGGAAGCAGTACGCCGCCGGCCCGGGATGTACATCGGGAGCACCGGCCCGCGGGGCCTGCACCACCTCGCCTACGAGGTCGTGGACAACTCCATCGATGAGGCATTGGCTGGGTTCTGCACCCGAATCGTCGTCCAGTTGCTCCCGGATGGAGGGTGCCGGGTCGTGGACAACGGCCGCGGGATCCCGGTCAAGCCGATCCCGAAGGCGAAGGACCGCCGCCCCGCGGTGGAGGTCGTCCTGACCACCCTGCATGCCGGCGGGAAGTTCGACGGCAAGTCCTACGCGGTGTCCGGCGGCCTTCACGGCGTGGGCGTTTCCGTGGTCAACGCCCTTTCCAAGCGCCTCATAGTGGAAGTTGCCCGGGACGGTTCGATGTGGCAGCAGACCTTCGAACGGGGCCAGCCCAAGACCCGCCTGCGCAAGGTCAAGGCCAGCAACAAGACCGGGACCATCGTCACCTTCTGGCCGGACCCCGACATCTTCGAAGAGACGCAGTTCAAGCGGGAGGTGCTGGCCGAGCGCCTGCAGGAGCTCTCGTTCCTCGCTCGGGGCATCGAGATCGCCCTGGTCGATGAGCGGGAAGACCCGCCGGCGAAGATGCTCTTCAAGGCCACCGGCGGGCTGGCCGACTTCGTCAAGCACCTGTCACTGGGCAAGGAACCACTGCATACGCGCATCGTCCACTTCATCGAGGAGCGCGAAGGTAGCGAAGTGGAAGTGGCCATGCAGTGGAATACAGGCTATGCGGAGTCCATCCACACTTTTGCTAATACTATTAACACTCACGAAGGCGGCACCCACGAGGAGGGATTCAAGAAAGCGCTCTCCAACGTGGTCAACCGGTACGCCCGTTCCAAGGGCCTCCTCAAGGAGAAGGAGGAGAACCTCATCGGGGAAGACATCCGTGAGGGTTTGACCGCCATCGTGGCCGTGAAGCTCCACGAGCCACAGTTCGAGGGACAGACCAAGACCAAGCTGGGCAACACGGAGATGCGCTCCTTCGTGGAGACGGCCGTGAACGCCCAACTCATGACCTGGCTCGAGGAGCACCCTGGCGAGGGCAAGCGCATCGTCCTGAAGTGCTCCCAGGCGGCCAAGGCCCGGATGGCGGCCCGGCAGGCCCGTGACCTCACCCGCCGGAAAGGGCTGCTGGAATCGAGTTCGCTCCCGGGAAAGCTGTGGGACTGCCAGCTGACCGACCCCGACGTGTGCGAGATCTTCATCGTGGAGGGTGACTCCGCGGGAGGTTCGGCCAAGCAGGCCCGGGAGCGTTCGTACCAGGCGATCCTCCCGATCCGGGGCAAGATCCTGAACGTCGAGAAGGCGCGCCTGCACAAGATCCTGGAAAACCTGGAGATCCAGGCGCTGATCGGCGCGATCGGGACCGGGATCGGCGACGAGTTCGACCTGTCCAAGGCGAGGTACGGCAAGATCGCCATCCTCGCCGACGCCGACGTGGACGGGGCGCACATCCGCACGCTGCTCCTGACGTTCTTCTTCCGGCACATGCAGCACCTCATCGACGCGGGCAAGGTGTACGTGGCCCAGCCCCCCCTGTACCGGGTGAAGATGGACGGGAAGTACGTGTACGTCCACGACGACAAGGCGCTCGACGACCTGCGCAGGGGGAACGGCCAGAAGAAGCTGGAGATCCAGCGGTTCAAGGGTCTGGCCGAGATGCAGCCCGAGCAGCTGTGGGAATCGGCCATGAACCCCGAGACCCGCGTGCTCAAGCGGATCACACTGGAAGACGCCACCGCGGCCGACCGGATGTTCAGCATCCTCATGGGCGAGGACGTCGAGGCCCGCAGGGACTTCATTCAGCAGAACGCAAAGGAAGCCTTCATCGATGCGTGAGGCGGTTCACTAGATGGCCGCCATCGCCGAGCGGATCGAACCGGTCATCGTCGAGGAGGAGATGCAGTCCTCCTTCATCGACTACGCGATGTCGGTCATCGTGTCGCGTGCGCTGCCCGATGTCCGGGACGGCCTGAAGCCGGTCCACCGGCGCATCCTGTTCTCGATGCAGGAGAGCGGGCTGCTGCCCGACCGGCCCCGGAGGAAGTCGGCCGCAGCGGTCGGCGAGGTCATCAAGAAGTACCACCCCCACGGCGACCAAGCCGTGTACGACGCCCTGGTCCGCATGGCCCAGGACTTCTCGCTGCGCTATCCGCTGATCGACCCCCAGGGCAACTTCGGCTCGATCGACGGCGATCCGGCGGGCGCCCCCCGGTACACCGAGGCCCGGCTTTCGCCTCTGGCCATGGAGCTACTCCGCGATATCGACAAGGAGACAGCCGACTTCATCCCGAACTATGACGGGTACGAGGTCGAACCGGTCGTGCTGCCGGCCCGGTTCCCCAACCTCCTGGTCAACGGATCGCAGGGGATCGCCGTGGGGATGGCCACCAACGTCCCGCCCCACAACCTCGGTGAGGTCATCGACGCCGTGGTGGCGCAGATCGAGGATCCCGAGATCTCGATCAAGCAGCTCATGCGGAAGGTGCACGGCCCAGACTTCCCCACCGGCGGGATGGTCATCGGCCGCGAGGGGATCAAGGAGGCTTACGAGACCGGACGGGGCTCCATGCGGATGCGGGCCCGCGTGGTGATCGAGGAGGGACGCCAGGGGCGACAGCGGCTGGTGGTGACCGAGCTTCCCTACATGGTCAACAAGGCGAGGCTCGCCGAGAAGATCGCCCAGCTCGTCAATACCCGCAAGCTTCACGACATCGCGGACCTGAAAGACGAGTCCAGCCGGGCCGGGATGCGTCTGGTCATCGACCTCCGGAAGGGCGCCAACCCGCAGATCGTCCTGAACCAGCTCTACAAGCACACCCAGCTCCAAGAAAGCTTCGGCGCCATCATGCTGGCTCTGGTCGACGGCGTCCCTCGGACGCTCAACCTCAAGCAGATCCTCCAGCGCTACATCGACCACCAGGTCGACGTCGTTACGCGGCGAGCCCGGTTCGATCTGCGCAAGGCAGAAGAGCGCGATCACATCGTCCAGGGCCTCCTGATCGCGCTGGCAAACATCGACGAGGTCATCCGGATCATCCGCGCGGCCGCCGACGCCGACGAGGCCCGGACCAAGCTCATGGCCAAGTTCAAGCTGTCGGAGATCCAGGCCAACTACATCCTGGACATGCCGCTGCGGCGCCTGACGAAGCTGGAGCGGCTGAAGCTCGAGGACGAGCACAAGGAGCTCCTCGCCACCATCCGCCGGCTGAAGGCCCTCCTGAAGGACCCCAAGGCGATCCTCGGTGTGGTCAAGGAGGAGCTGCTGGAGGTCAGGCGGAAGTACGCGGACCCCCGGCGCACGGAGATCCGAGCCGCGGAGGGGGAGTTCGCCGAAGAAGACCTCATCCAGGACCAGGACGTCGTCATCACGGTCAGCCGTGGCGGCTACGTGAAGCGCCAGCCGGTCGACGCATTCCGCCGGCAGGGGCGGGGCGGCCGCGGCGTCATCGGGGCGAACCTGAAGCTGGACGACATCATCTCCCAGGTGTTCACCACGACCACCCATCACTGGCTGCTGGTCTTCACCAACAAGGGAAAGGTCTACCGGACCAAGGTGCACGAGGTTTCGGAGTCTTCGCGGCAGAGCCGCGGAACCTACGTGGCGAACCTCCCGGGCATGGGCTTCGGCGGCGACGAGCGCATCGCCGCGGTCATCGACACCAAGGACTACGAGAAGGGCAAGTTCCTGGTCTTCGCCACCAAGAAGGGGATGGTCAAGAAGACGGCGTTGCCGGAGTACGACTCGCCGCGGACCGGACTGGCAGCTATCAACCTGAAGGCAGGCGACGAGCTCATCGACGTGATCCTGACCGACGGGAAGGACGACCTCATCCTGGTGTCGAAGCAAGCCCAGGCCATCCGGTTCGGCGAGAAGGGTGTGCGCCCGATGGGGCGGCAGACCGCCGGAGTCATCGGGATGAAGCTTCGGGGGAAGGACGAGGTCATCGCGATGGTGGCCACCAGCCAGGGGGACGGTCTGTTGACGGTGACGCACAACGGGTTCGGGAAGCGCACGGACTTCTCCGAGTACCGGAAGTCGGGCCGCGGCGGGTTGGGGGTCAAGACCGCCATGCTGACCACCAAGGTCGGCGTGCTGGCGGGGGCGTTCGCCATCCGCAAGGACCAGGACATCCTGGTCATCGCCAACGACGGAGTGGTCATTCGCGTGCCCGCCGTACAGGTGCGCAAGGCCGGCCGGGCCACTCAGGGAGTTCGCGTGATGCGCCTGGAGAAGGGCCGCGCGGTGGTAGCGGTGGCCCCGGTCATCATGCAGGCGGAGGAGTAACCGCGCGCTCGGTCTGTCCAGCGTGAAGCAGCGCCAATCCTGCCGCGAGAGCAGCGGCCGCCTGGAGGCCGACGATCAGGAAGACCCAGACTCGGGAGGGCACACCGGCGCGGAACGTTCCCGGGAGGAAGGCTCGATGGTGGTCGACGGCGCCGAGTACCGACCACAGCACTCCGAACAGGAGCACGCCAATCGCTCCCGACCGCCACCCCTCGAGACACAGCATGGCGACCCCTGCGGTCGCCAAGACCACCGCTCCCGCGAACCACTCGAACTGCACGGTCGTCATGTGGAAGTTGTGGGCCTGCCCGTAGCGCAGGTCCTCCATGACGTGCGGAACGATTCCCAACAGGCTGGCGATCGACAGCCATCCGGCGATGCGGGCGGGGCGGCTCACTGGTCGGTGCGGACTCGCCGGAACGTCGCGAGCAGGGCGAAGTCGTACACGATCTTCAAAGCGCCGGCGGCGACGAAGGGCGCGGACAACGACACGGTCTGCATGAGGTAGCCGCCCAGCGCCGGACCGGCAGGCCGCACGAGGTATCGGGCCGTGTTCGTGTACGCGGCGGCAGCCGTTCGTTCGTCGGGATCGACCACCGCCACCACGTAGGCCTGCCTGGCCGGGACGTCCATCTGGCTGATGGCGAACCGCGCCAGCAGCATGGCGATGGCCAGCCAGAGGTTCGGCATGAACGGCACCAGGATCAGCAGGATGTTCGACGGCAGGTGAGTGAACACCATCGTGTTCAACAACCCGATCCGGTTCGCCAGCGCGCCGGCGGCGATCGACGAGCCGCTCTGGAGCAAGCCAACGAAGAAGAACACCAGGCCCATGAGCTCGGTCGAGGCTCCGAACTTCCGCTGGAACCAGAACACCAGGAACGAGTTCACGACGAAACCGCCCCCGAAGGAGTCGATCGCGAACAGCCCGGCCAGCCCGGCCACCTTTCGTTTGGAGCGAACGAGTGGGAAGCGGCGTTCGGCGGTGAGGACATCGCCCGCCTCGACCGCCTGGGAGAGCCGAACGGCGAGGAGCGCGCAGGCCACGCCGATGACGGGGAAGGCCAACATGAACCGCTGGCTGGCCGGAACGGCGGGGAAGAACCGGCGGAAGAAGTCCGGGCCGCCGGCGGCCAGGGCGCCGAGCGAGCCGGCCAGATAGGCAACCGCGTTGTAGCGAGCGAACGCCCAGGTGCGTTCGCGGGCAGCCCCGGCCACCTGCGGGATCATGGCTTGCTCCAGTGACGTGATCGGGCCGGACTCGTTGGCCTCCACCGAGATCGTGCCGGTGAGGGCGGCCAGGATCAGGGCCGGGAGCCACCTGGTCAGGGCGAACACCGTGCCGGCCGCCGCCATCACCAGGAACAGCGCGGCGTAGAGTCGCCGCCTCCCGATCTGGTCGCCTCGTGTTCCCACGGCCACCGACGTGACGGCGAACCCCCCCAGCATGGCGGTGAAGACCAGCCCGACCTTGGCGTCGGAGTACCCGGCGTGGGCCAGAGAGGCCCCCACCAGGACGCTGGCAAACCCGTACAGCAGCGCCCGCAGCGCCTGCACGGCGTAGATTGTCAGCAGGTCCCGCCGCGCGGTGGCTCGGTCGACGCTCGGAGCAGGCTGGCTCACGTCGGAACCATAATGGGGCCATGGCCGGTCTGGAGGCGCGGCCGTCGTTCGAGATCCTGGAGCACACCGCCGACATCGGCCTGCGGGCTCGTGGCAAGATGCCCGAGGAGCTGTTCGAGAACGCCGCCGCGGGGCTCCTCGAGATCCTGGGGGCGGCGGCTCGCGAAGGTTCGACCGATGAGGAGATCGCCGTGGAGGCCGATGATCCGGCCGCGCTCCTCGTCCACTTCCTCGACGAGCTGATCTATCTGGTGGACGCCCGCGGAGCGAGGATCGCAGCCACCACTGTGCGCTTCGACACGGCGACTCGGCTGCGGGCTCGCGTCACGTGGACACCGAGCGATGAGCCACTCGAGGGTACCGAGCTGAAGGCCGCCACTCTCCACCAGCTCTCGTTGGAGGAGCGAGCGGACGGCTACGAGGCAACGGTCTTCTTCGACGTGTGAGGTCGATAGTGCAACCGGAACGGATCGATGAGTTCGAATGGCGGGTCCCCATCGGGACGGTTCCGGGGATGCGCGTTCCGGGCGTCGTGTTCGCTACCGAGGGACTGATGGACAAGGCCGTCGAGGACCGCGCCGTGGAGCAGGTGGCCAACGTGGCGACTTTGCCCGGGATCGTCGAGGCCTCCTACGCCATGCCAGACATCCACTGGGGCTACGGGTTCCCCATCGGCGGCGTGGCGGCCACCGACGTCGAAGCGGGAGGCGTGGTCTCACCGGGCGGCGTGGGGTTCGACATCGCCTGCGGGGTTCGCCTCATCCGGTCGGACCTGGACTGGGAGCGAGACGTGAAGCCGCGGATCGGCGAGCTGGTCCGCACCCTTGGACAACGCGTCCCGCGTGGGACCGGCAAGGGCGGCCGCCTCCACTTGGACCGCACGGCGATGGAACAGGTGCTCGCCGAAGGGGTCCGCTACGCGCTCGCCGTCGGCATCGGCGTCGAGGAGGATGCCGAACTCTGCGAGGACGGCGGTGTCCTGGAAACGGCTGCGCCGGAGCAGGTCTCCGATCGGGCAAAGGACCGGGGCGGCAACCAGCTGGGGAGCCTCGGCGCCGGCAACCACTTCCTCGAGGTGCAGGTGGTCGAACGCGTGATCGACGCGGACGCTGCGGAGGCCATGGGACTGCAAGAAGGTGGAGTTTGCGTGATGCTTCATTCGGGCTCTCGAGGCTTAGGACATCAGATCTGCACGGACCATCTGCGCGTCGTCGACCAGGCCAGCCGCCGCCTCGGGATCGAGGTTCCTGATCGCCAGCTCGCGTGCGTTCCTGTGGCCGACGAGGTGGCACAGCGCTACCTCGGGGCCATGGCGGCCGCGGCGAACTTCGCGCGCGCCAACCGCCACGTGCTCACGCACGCGATCCGCGAGTCGTTCGCCGCCGTGTTCGAGAAGCCCGGCCAACGGCCTAGGACGGGCTCAGCCCCGCCCCTGGGGATGTCGATGGTGTACGACGTGGCGCACAACCTGGCCAAGCTCGAGGAATACAAGGTGGGTGGCCGGGTACGTACCCTCTGCGTTCACCGCAAGGGGGCGACCCGGGCGCTCGGACCCGAGCATCCGGCGATACCGGCCAGGTATCGTAGGATCGGCCAGCCCGTGATCATCCCCGGAAGCATGGGAAGCGCCTCGTACGTGCTGGTGGGAACCACAGAGGCAGCGAGGAAGTCTTTCTCCTCGACATGTCATGGGGCGGGTCGGGCCATGTCCCGAACCAAGGCCAGGAAGGTGATGAGCGGCGTGGAGCTGGTGAAGCAGCTGGAGGGCCGGGGGATCGCGGTGGCCACCTCCCAGCCGAAGTTGCTTGCCGAGGAGGCTCCGTACGCGTACAAAGACGTATCCCAGGTCGTCCGGACCTGTGAGGGTGCTGGGCTATCGAGAACGGTGGCGAGACTGGTGCCGGTGGGAGTGGTCAAGGGATGAGAGCGCTGGTCGAGACCGACGAGATGACGCGGCGGGGTGACTCGTTCGCCGGCGGGCGGCGGGCCAAGCTGGTGGTGCGCAAAGTCGAGCCGTGGTCGGTCCTCAAGTTCTCGCTCCTCTTCTATTTCTGTCTCATGCTCGTGTTCTTGCTGGCCTTCGTGATCCTGTACTGGGTTCTGGGCGTGACGGGCGTTCTGGATTCGATCGCCAAGGTCCTCTCCGACGTCGGTTTCGGGGGAACGGCAGGCTTCGAGTTCCACGGTTACTGGATCTTCTCCCGGCTGTTCCTGGTCGGACTGGCCGGTGTGGTGGTGTGGTCGCTGCTGAACATGTTGATCGCCGTGCTGTACAACCTGGTCTCCGACGTGGCCGGCGGCATCCAGATCACGCTCGCCGAGCGTCGCTGACGAACGCCGCTCACCGCGCCGAATCTCTCGATTGACACCCTTCTCCAGCCCCGCGTACGCTTTCCCGGGCCACGGTCTTCGCCCGAGCAGGGTTCGCCGAGGGCCTGTAGCTCAGGCGGTTAGAGCGCATCCCTGATAAGGATGAGGTCGATGGTTCGAGTCCATCCAGGCCCACTCCGGAGCTAAGGAGGAACCCCATGGGGGAGAAGAAGGGCGGCAAGCTGAAGAAGTTCTTCCTGTTCGCGTTCATCGCGGGCCTCGTCAGCGCTGTGGTGTCATACGTCAAGCGACGCCGCGGAGGCGGCGACGAGAACGAATGGCAGGAGCTTCCCCCACCACAGAGCTAGCCCCCGCGGGCTGACCCTCTCAACCCGGTCGGCCCTTCCGCCGAAACTTCCAGCGAACCTCGGCCCCGCTCGGGGCCGCGGCCTCGCCTGGAGGTTCCGAATGTCTCGGTATGGGATCGAACGTGGGGACGTGCTCCTGTCCCTGCAACTGGCCCTCACCCAGGAAGAGGAAGAGCCGATTGACCTCGAGGCGATCTCCCGTCAGGGCCAGCCCGCGGTCAGGCCGTCGGCGGGCAACGGCGCCGCGCCCCACCGGCCATCGGCGCCCCCCCGTGTCAGGCCCCTGGTCCATGAGCGACGGCCACTTCCAGGTATTCCGCCGGCGCCACCTCGGCCGGTGATCATGGTCGATCCGACCACCGGTGCCGGGACCATGGCCGCCCTTCGACGTGACCTGGCTGTGCAGAAGAAGACGGGCGGCCGACCGGACGGCAAGGTCATTGGGCTCGAGATCGAGACCCTCGACCAGTTCCGCATGGTGCTCGGAGCCGGCGCCGCTGACGAGGTCATTCGCGGGCTCGTCGAGGTGGCTCCCTTCGCCCTCCAGGCTCGTGACCGGGTGTACCGGTTCGGGCGGGACAAGCTGATCCTGTGGCTCGGAGTGAGCAAAGACGCCGAAGTGGAGAAGGCGCGGTCGGGTCTCGAGCAGGCCGTGACCCGCTTCCTGGCCGACCGGGGCTTCCCCGAGGTTCGACTGCTGGCCCGCGCCCTGGACCCCGCAGCCCTCGCCCGCTGAGACCCGGCGAGGCGCCCGGCCCGGGTGCGCGCTGGTGAACCCGCTCCGTCCGACGGAACCGCGGTCCACCTGGGTAGTTGCCAATCCTCCTTGCTCGTCGCACGATAGCGCCACGGGAGAAAGGAGGTGGTCCAGCTTGCATAAACCGCACGCGACCCCCGAGGTGGCTGGCTGCTGAGCCGTCCCTCGTCGGGCCGGGGCTGAACCGCCCCGTTCCGTCCGCCGGGGAGGACCCGGCAAATTCAACCCAGACCACCGCGTCTCGCGAGTCCCGGGCTGGTCGACCGGGCGGATCCCTCGGGGAGCCGAAGAGTTCGTGAGCGAAACCGGAAACGGCTACGACTGTGGGGCCGGGCGCTACGCGCCCGGCCCCACTGCAGTTCACGATGAGCCGACGGCCCTAAACTTCGGCGTGCCATGGGTGCGCGCGGTTCGGCGTGGGAGCTCGCTCGCGCGGCCGGTGACGCTGCTGGGGTCTCGCTCGTTCCCTTGGACAGCTTCGAGGAAGCCCAGCAGGTCAGCGGGCTGGCGGGAGCGTTGTGGGAGGAGGACGCGATGCCTCCCGCGATGGTGCGGGCGTTCCAGCTCGCCGACACCGGAATGTACGGAGCGCAGGCAGACGGCCGCCTCGTGGGGTTCGTCCTGGCATTCCTCGGGCTCGACGAAGGCATCCACATGCACTCTCACATGCTGGGAGTCATCTCCGAATGGCAGTCGCGCGGCGTCGGGTACGCCCTGAAGCTCGCCCAGCGAGCGGCGTGCCTGGACTCCGGGATCGAGGAGGTCCGGTGGACCTATGACCCGCTGGTCGTTCGCAACGCCTGGTTCAACCTGGTCAAGCTCGGCGCGGTCGCCACTCAGTTCCTCCCCGGCTTCTACGGCGAGATGAGCGACCGCATCAATCGCGGGGACCGCAGCGATCGGTTCGAGGTTCGGTGGCGCCTCGCTTCGAAGCGGGTCGAACGAGCCCTATCGGGTCGGCCCGAACCTCCTTCGCCGGGGCCGGTCGTACTGGAGGCCGACGGCGACCCAGACGATCCCAGGCCCTCGCCGACCGGTGCCTCCCCTGACCCGGGAGCAGCGGTGGCGATCCCCCGCGATCATCTCGGGGTGCGTTTGCGGGACCCGGACCTTGGGCGAGCCTGGCGGGATGCGTCCGCGGCTGCCTTCCAGGCCTGCTTCGATGCCGGGCTGGTGGCGTCGTGGATCGATCGGAACGGCCGATACGTGTTCCTACCGGTTCATGAGGCCACGTCGTGAGCGAAGTTCCTGAAATCTCCCTGCGGGCCGTCGAGCTTCGAGAGGTGGCCCTGCCGCTCGTCCGCCCCTTTCGGACGAGCTTCGGGGAGGAGCGCGAGAAGCGGGCCATCCTGGTACGCGCCATCGGTGACGACGTCGAAGGGTGGGGCGAGTGCGTGGCCTCCGAAGAGCCCCGGTACTCGGAGGAGTGGCTCGACGGGGCCTGGATGGCCCTCGAACGATGGATTGCGCCGAGCGTGCTGGGCGGCGAGGTGAAACGGCCCGGGCATGTTGTGGAACGCGTTCGATGGATCCGGGGTCACCGCATGGCCAAGGCCGCGATCGAGGCGGCGGTCCTGGACGGCTGGCTTCGCAAGGCAGGGGTCAGTCTGTCCGACCACCTGAGCGGCGTCCGCGATCGCATCGCGTGCGGAGTGAGCGTGGGCATCGCTCCGACGGTCGAAGAGATGCTCGAGGAGATCCGCGGCTACCTCGCCAAGGGCTACCGGCGGATCAAGATGAAGATCGAGCCCGGGCGGGACCTGGGCGTGGTGCGGGCGGTTCGCGGAGCGCTCCCCGACACGCCCCTCTCGGTGGACGCGAACGGAGCGTACACACCAGCGGACACCCCGCTGTTCGAGGCGCTGGACGAGCTGGAGCTGATGATGATCGAGCAGCCGCTCGACGTCGAGGACCTGATGGATCACGCGGGCCTCCAGGCGAGGTTGAACACGCCGATCTGCCTCGACGAATCGATCCGTTCGGCCAGTGACGCCCTCGCCGCGATCCGGTTGGGGGCATGCCGGATCATCAACATCAAGCCGGGCCGGGTCGGCGGCATCCTCGAAGCGAAGCGGGTCCACGACGTGGCCTTGGGTTCGAATGTGCCGGTCTGGATCGGCGGGATGCTGGAGACCGGCGTGGGCCGGGCGGCCAACCTCGCGCTCGCTGCGATGCCCGGCGTGACGCTGCCGGGCGACACCAGCGCGAGCGACCGGTACTTCTCGGAGGATCTCACCGAGCCGTTCGTCCTGAGCGCCGACGGCACCATGGCGGTTCCAGTTGGCCCCGGGATCGGCGTCGAGCCGCTCCAAGGGCGCCTGGAGGCGTGCACGGTGCGCGCGTCGTTGATCAAGCCCTAGCGGGCCTATCATTGCCGCGGGGATGTAGCTCAGTGGTAGAGCACCTGCTTTGCAAGCAGGGGGTCGCCGGTTCGAATCCGGTCATCTCGACCAAGCCGCTGGGCCCGGGTCGGATCTACTGCGCCGGCATCGGCGA
>VAYC01000253.1 GCA_005885025.1 Actinomycetota bacterium
CCCGGCGTGGAGGCAGAAGTGATGACCTGGCGTGTGCGGGTCCTTGGCCCCGATCCCCGGGTGGACGTCACTGCAGCGGCGGAGCGCGGCGCGGCGCGGAAGCGATCGCGCAGCGCCTGGTTCCAGGAGACCGGCCTCGTGGACGTCTCGGTGCTCGATCGGTACAGGCTCGGCCCGGGAAGAGAGGTCGTTGGGCCGTGCGTCGTCGAGGAGCAAGCGTCGACGGTGGTCATCGGCCCGGGGGGAAGAGGAAAGGTCGACGGCTCCGGCAGCCTGGTGGTGGAAGTGGGATGAAAGCCCGGCTCGATCCGGTCACCCTCGAGATCCTGTGGACTCGTCTGATCACCGTGGCGAACGAACAAGCCGCCGCCCTCCAGCGAACGTCGTTCACGCCGATCGTACGGGAGTCGGGCGACCTCTCGGCCGCCGTGTTCGACGCAAACGGACGCATGCTGGCTCAGGCGGTCACCGGGACGCCCGGTCACATCAACTCGCTGGCTACCGCGATGCACCACTTCCTGGCCGCGTTCCCACCGGACGCACTTCGTCCGGGCGACGTCCTGGTGACCAACGACCCGTGGAAGACCTCCGGTCAGCTCAACGACATCTCGGTGGTGACACCGGTATTCCGGGACGATCGGGTCATCGGCTTCCTCGGCAACACCTGCCACGCCATGGACATCGGAGGCAGGGGGTTGTCGGCCGACGCCTCAGAGATCTACGAGGAGGGGCTGTACCTCCCCATCACCAAGCTCTACGAGGGGGGAAGCGCCAACGAAGAGCTGTTCAGGCTGCTCGCCGCCAACGTCCGGGCGCCCTACGAGGTGCTCGGCGACGTGCACGCTCAGGTGGCCGGCAACCAGGTCGGGATGGACCGGCTGCTCGATTACCTCGAAGAGTTCGGCTTGCCCGATCTGGAAGACCTGAGCGCCGAGATCCTGAGGCGGTCCGAGGCGGCCGCCCGGCACGCCATCGCCGCCCTCCCCGACGGCGACTACGAGAAGACGATCCACACCGACGGCCTCGACCAGCCGATCCGGATCCGGTGCCGGGTGAGCATCCGGGGCGACCACGTCTCGGTGGACTACGCGGGGAGTTCGCCGCAGGTGGACCGCGGCATGAACGTGGTGCTGAACTACACCGCCGCGTACACGAGCTACGCGCTGAAATGCGCCATCTGGCCCGATGTCCCCCACAACTACGGCAGCTTCCGGCCGCTCACCGTGACCGCTCCGGAAGGTTCGATCCTCAACCCTCGATGGCCGGCCGCGGTGGCAGCCCGTCATATCGTCGGCCACTTCCTCCCCCACGCGGTGTTCGGCGCATTGGTCGGAATCATCCCGGACCGGGTGCTGGCCGAGGGCGCCGGCAACATCTGGCTGACCACGGTGAGGGGCGCGGGCCAGGACCGGTTCATCACGGTGTTCTTTGCGGCGGGAGGAACTGGGGCTCGTCCGACGAAGGACGGTCTGTCCACCACCAGCTTCCCGAGCGGGATCGCCACGACGCCGGTCGAGGTCATCGAGACGACCTCGCCGCTGATCGTCAGGAGGAAGGAACTACGAAGGGACTCCGGCGGACCGGGGAAGTTCCGCGGCGGCCTCGGCCAATCGATCGAAGTCGAAGTTTCTACCGGCGAACCCTACGTGGTCTCCGCGCTTTCGGACCGGATGAAGTTCGCGGCCGAAGGCTACGGCGGGGGGAAAGCCGGGGCGCACGGGGGCTTCCGGACCTCGCTCGGCACCACGCCGAATCCGAAGTTGTCCCTGAGACTCGGCGCGGGAACGCGCTTCACGCTCGACCTTCCCGGCGGAGGCGGGTTCTTCGATCCCCTGGAACGGGATCCCCAAGCCGTTGCTCGCGACGTGGCCGAGGGACTGGTGAGCCCCGCCTCGGCAAAGCGCGACTACGGAGTGCTGGTCAGCCGGGCGGGGCGGGTGCAGGGGATGAGCCCGGCGAGGCGGCGGCGGGGGGGGCGAGCCACGGCCGGACGTCCTCGAACGCGGCGAGTCTCCGATCGAAAGGACCCGCCTCCTCTGGGATGAGGAGCGACTGAGGAGCCCTGGCCAGCCCGCCAGTGAGACCCCGTCGCTTCATGAGGTGCTTCACCGCCCCCACGAAGGAAACGCCGGCCAGTGAGCTGTGCAGCTTGGCCAGCGTGTACTGGAGGTCGCGAGCCTCATCCAGGTGACCCTCCTTCCACCGCTCGTAGATACCTACCACCAGCTCGGGCACAGCGTTGGCAAGCGCGGAGACCGCACCGCGGGCGCCGATCATGAGCGCGGGGAAGATCGTGCTGTTGTTGCCCGTATAGACCTCGATCGTTGTCTTCGGCTGCGTGAGATAGTCCGTCATCTTGCCGATCGAGTCCCCCGTGTCCTTCACGCCATGGATGTTGGCGACTTGGCTCACCAGCCGGGCCACCAGCTTCACGCCGGCCGAATAGCCCACCCGCTCCGGGTTCTCGTAGACGTAATGGCCGATATCCGGCGCGGCATTCGCCACGGCAACGAAATGCCGGTAGAGCTCGGGCACGGTGTACTGGAAGTAGTACGGAACCACCGCAGCGGCGGCATCGGCGCCGTTGTCCTGGGCGTGCCGGGCAAGGTCAGCGGTCGTCTTCGTGTCAGGGGCCCCGCAGTGGACGATCACCGGGATCCGTCCGCCGACGTGCTGGAGGACGAACTGCGCCACCCCGCGGCGCTCCGAAGGATCGAGCAGGACGCCTTCTCCGGTCGTGCCCAGGACGAAGAGTCCGTGCACCCCCCGTTCGATCAGGAAGTCGACGTCGTCTTTCAGCGGGGCGAGGTCGGTGGCCTGGTCCTCACCGAACGGTGTGATCAGCGCACAAAGGATCCCAGCCGGAGCGTGCGAATCTGTGGTCACGCGGCCAAGGGTACGCTACGGGACCTCAACCTGGGCAAGCGTGGCCAGCACGTCGAGCTCGAGCTTGATCTCCTTGCTGACCAGGAAACCGCCGGTCTCAAGGACCATGTTCCAGCTCGCCCCGAACTCGGTCCGGTCGATCTCGCCCGTGGCCGAGAACGCCGCCCTGCTCTTGCCGTAGGCATCCTTGGTGACACCCTCGAACTCGACGTCGAGGACGACCGGCCGGGTGACGTCCCGGATCGTGAGGTCGCCGGTGACCTTGAGCGTGTTTGCTCCGGTCAGCTCCACCTTGGTGGTCTTGTACGTGATGGTGGAGTAATGCTCCACGTCCAGGAAGTCCGGGCTCCGGAAGTGGTTGTCGCGATCCGGCTGGTTGGTGTCGATGCTCGCCGCGTCGATCGTCAGCTCGGCCGAGGACTCCTCCGGTCGCTCCGCGACGTGGATCGCACCCGAGAACTTCGTGAAGTGGCCGCGAACCTTGGTGACCATGAGATAGCGGGCTACGAACCCGATGTTCGTGTGGTTCGGGTCGATCTCCCACGTCCCGGGGACGGGGGCCTCGATCCCTTGGATGATCCTCGTGGGGACAGTTTGAGCCACTGACGACACCTCCCTGGTTGTCTCTGAACCAAACTCAACCCGCCGCCCGCCGGAATATTCCAGACAGGCACGCCCTCAGAAGTCCCTTCGGCCCTCGAAGTGCTGGGCGACCTCGGGCCGCGTGAGTTGGTACAGCGCGATGCGGTGCCCGCCCGGGCTTCGGAACGAACAACAGGGCCCGTGCGGGATCTCGAACGTGTGCTCTCGCTTCCAACCCCGTGACTCGAGGAGGTCGAGCGCGGCACCAAGATCCCCCACCCGGTAGACGAGGATGGGACGCTCTCCTCCCACGTGGTCGGCCAAGAGCAGCAGCGGCGGGCCCTCGATGAGCTCGATGGCGGCGACCCGCGTCCCCATCGAATCGATGGCGAAGACCACCCGGCCGCCCAGGACCTCGGTGAAGTAGGCCAGGTCCGCGGCAACGTCGCCGCTCGGCGTGTACAGGAAGTCGAGCTGCTGAAAGGGCGTGTCGGGCGGGCTCATGGACCAACGCGAAACGTCACCGTTGCCAGCACCCGCGGCCGGAATGGACGGTGATCCACCGCGACGAACTCGGCTCGCAGCGAGTGCTGCCCGAGCGAAGCAGGGATCTGCGCGTCGAGGCCCGTCATCGAGACCAAGGAGCCGTCGAGGTACAGATGGATGTGCCCTTCGTTGGGGACCAGATGCAAGGACGTGACGGGAACGATCTTCCCGCCGTCGAGTCGGAGCTCGACCCGGACGATGGCCGGGCTGCCCCGAATCTCCTCGCCCTGCTGTGGCGACACGAAGGCGAGCCGCGCGCCGGTCGAGGGGCGAGTGAACGTCGGGCTTGCGTGCACGATCAATGGGAAGACCGTGGCCAGCCCAAAGCCACGCGGAGCCCGATGCCCATTGCCCGCCGAAGAGCATCCGTGCGCTTGCTCAGAAGGACATAGGCGCCCACGGCGGCGCCCATGCCCCCGAAGAACAATGCGACGGCGATGAACGGAGCAAGGCCCGGGATGCCGAAGTGACCGAGGACCCCGGCCCCTCGAAGGTTCACGGCCCCGCCCGTACGCCGACCTCATCGAGGTGGCGGAGGAGGTCCGCCGGGTCCCCGTACACCCGATAGGCGCCGGCGCGCTCCAGTTCTTCCTGTCCGTACCCGCCCGACAGCAGGCCGACGCCGAGGGCGCGAGCCCGGCGGGCCGCCAGCAGATCCCACACGCTGTCCCCCACCACTATGGAATCGGTGACGTCGACCCCGAGTCGCTCGGCGGCGGCCAAGAACAGGTCGGGGTCAGGCTTCGCGCGGGCTACCTGGTCGCGGGTCACGACGGGGACGCCGCGCGGAAGCTCCAGCAGGTCGA
>VAYC01000254.1 GCA_005885025.1 Actinomycetota bacterium
CCCGATGGCCCGGGCCAGCGCCGAGGCCTACGACCGGTTGGCCGAAGACGCCCCGATCCCGTTCGGCCTGGACCGCGAACGGGTGGGTTTCCTGCTGGTAGCGGGTGACGACGATACGGAGCGCTCCTCGGGCAAGGAAGAAGCGGAGGCGGCGGCCGCCTGCGGGGTTCCCATTCAAGCCGTTGACGTTGCGGAGATCCACCGCCTGGAGCCGGATCTGGCCTCCGACCTGGTGGAGGGCTGGCTGTTCGACGACGCGCGGCGGCTCGATCCGGCGGCCCTCACGGTTGCCCTCGCCCTTCGAGCTCGACGAGATGGAGGCGACGTTCGAACCTCCACGGTCGTTCGGTCCCTGATCGCTGACGGAGACGTGGTGCGGGGCGTGGTGACCGATCAAGGAGCGCTCGAAGGAGATGTAGTGGTGCTCGCGGCCGGGCCGTGGACGCCGTCCCTCCTTCGAACCGTGGACTTCCGGTCGCCGATCACCGGGAGCCGGGGCTGGCTCGTTCATCTCGCGCCACCGCGCTCGGTGGTGAGCCGCGTGATCAGTCGGGCGGGATGGCACCGGGTGCCGCCCCGCGACGAGCCCACCCCTCCCATCACCGCAGCCGACCTCATGGACGGGCCCCCGAAAACGAATACGGGCACCCTGCTCCAGCCGAACGCTGACGGCACCCTGCTGGTGGGCGGCTCCCGGCAGGCCGTCGTGACCGACGAGCCCGAGGATCCCACGGTCCCCCAGCGACTGGTGCGGGGTGCCATTCGCCTGGCACCCGCCGTCGCCGAAGCAACCGTTCTCGGGGCGTGGTGGGGGATCAGGCCGATGACCCCGGACGGCCGTCCCATCGTGGGAGCGGTTCGACCCGGGCTGGTGGTGGCGGCCGGTCACGGCGCGCTCGGCGTCGTCCTCGGGGCGGGGACCGCCCGCCTGGTGGGATCCATCGTCCTGGGCGAGGACCCGCCATTCGACACCGATCCGTTCAGCCCGGCCCGGTTCGGATGAGGGTGCCACGTCCGACCCGTAACATGGACCCGTGAGCGGATCGCCTGGCGCGTTCTCGTCGGTCGAGGACGTGCAGCGTGCGCTCCGTGGGCAGTCGTACCTAGCCGACCGTGGGCTATCGGTGGCTATCCATTTGGCCCTCTCCCTGGACAAGCCTCTGCTGCTCGAGGGCGAGGCCGGGGTGGGCAAGACGGAGGTAGCCAAGTCACTGGCGGCGGCCCTCGATCGCCGGCTGATCCGGCTGCAGTGCTACGAGGGGATCGACGCGAGCCAGGCCCTGTACGAGTGGAACTACACCCGCCAGCTCCTCGCGGTGCGCGCGCTGCAGGAGAGCGAGGCGGCCCGGCACGTGGACGACCTGTTCGGCGAGGAGTTCCTGGTCGAACGACCGCTGCTCGCGGCCATCAAGTCGGGCCCGTCGGCCGTCCTGCTCGTCGACGAGCTGGACCGCGCCGACGACGAGTTCGAGGCGTTCCTGCTGGAGGTCCTGTCGGAGTTCGCGGTGACCATCCCGGAGGTGGGGCGGATCGCCGCAGCGAAGCCTCCCGCCGTGGTCATCACCTCGAACCGAACCCGCGAGCTGCACGACGCCCTGAAGCGACGGTGCCTCTACCACTGGATCGATCACCCCACGCTCGAGCGCGAGGTTGAGATCATCCGGGTGCGGGCTCCCGAGGTGCCCGAAGCGCTCGCCCGGCAGGTGGCCGCAGCGGTGGCCAAGCTGCGCGAGCTCGACGTGGCAAAGCGCCCGGGCGTGGCCGAGGCCATCGACTGGGCGCACGCTCTGGCCTTCCTGGGCGCGGAGACGCTGGACGGCGATGCCGCCGAAGCGACGCTCGGTGCGGTCCTCAAGGATCACGAGGACCTGGAGGTCGCGCGGGCTTCGCTGGTCCGAATCGTCGGCTCGGATGGCTGACCGAACCGGCGCCGCGCCCCTGGAGCGACTGGTCGGGTTCGGACGATATCTCAGGGCCACCGGGTTGCCGGTGGGGACCGGTCGCATCCTTTCCTTCTGCCGGTCCGCGGCCGTTCTCGGACCGTTCGACCCCGCTGATCTCCGCCTGGCCGCTCGAGCCACCCTCATCTCACGCCACGAAGACATGGCCGCGCTGGAGGGCGCATTCGATCGCTACTTCGGGAACGAGGCCATCTCCTTACCGGAGTCACCGCCCGCGGCCCTCACGACCCCCGACGTCCAGGAGGCCGACATCTCGGAGAGCGAGGTCACGGTGGCAGCCGGGCGCGCCTTCGAGGGGCCCGACGACGAAGTGGACGGGGAAGCCGTCCTCCGGATCGTCGCCAGCGACGTGGAGCGCCTGCGCCGAAAGGACTTCGGCGACCTTTCCGAGGAGGAGCGGCGACGCGCCATGGTGCTGGTCCGCCGGCTGGCGGTGGCCACGCCACTTCGAAGCTCCCGCAGGTACCGCCCCCAGACCCGAGGCTCCCGCTTCGATCTCCGCCAAACCCTCCGTCGCTCCCTTCGGACCGAAGGTGAACCGTTCCGCCGAGCGTGGAAAGACCGGCGGGTTCGCCGACGGCCGCTCGTCCTGATCCTCGACGTGTCGGGATCGATGGCGGCGTACAGCCGCCCGTTGATCGAATTCGCCCACGCGGCTGCGCTGGCGGGTGACCGCGTCGAGGTGTTCTGCTTCGGGACGCGTCTCACGCGCATCACGCGCGCCCTCCACGCCCGAGATCCTAGCCGTGCTCTCGCCGACGTTGGATTAGCCGTGGTCGATTGGGAAGGCGGTACCCGCATCGGCGAGTCATTGAAGGAGCTGCTCGATCGCTGGGCCGGCCGCTCCGCGCTTCGAGGCAGCGTGGTCGTGCTGTGTTCGGACGGACTGGAGCGGGGAGATCCCGAACTGCTCACTCACCAGATGGAGCGCCTGTCACGCTTGTCCCATCGAGTCGTGTGGGTCAACCCGCTGGCAGGGAGCCCTCGCTACGAACCGCTCGCCCGAGGGATGGCCGCGTCGCTTCCGTCAATCGACGTCTTCCTCCCCGGCCACAACCTGGAAAACCTCGAGGCCCTAGCGGCTGCGATTGCCCAAGCCTAGAGTCTTGGTCATGACCCGTCGACGTCGCCTATCCCTGCGAGAAAGCTTCAAGGCCGCGGCAAAGGGCGCCTTCGGGGTGGACGACCCCACCGGCGGTGGCGTCTCAATAGTTGCAACAATCTTCTACGGAATCTGGTGGTGGATCGTTGGTGTACCGGTCACGCACGACGGCGACAAACATGGGGACGGCATGGA